>NZ_BAAAMU010000005.1:120267-186919 GCF_039529435.1 Nonomuraea maheshkhaliensis | reverse complement strand
TGGACCACAGGCGCTTACGGCTCCACCCGACCTCGTCCGCCAGCCCGTCGACCCGGACCCGTCCCCGGCCGGCGATCGTGCGCCGCCAGGCGTGGGCGACCTGCGGATCGACCGGCGGGTGTGCGCTCAGCCGGCGGCCGAGGAGATCCGCCGCGATCGTGAAGCGTTCGTCCCATGAGGCGGCGGCGCGCAGCCGGTCCTCGGCGTCGCGGCCCCAGACATCCTCAAGGGCGGTCACCGTCCCGGCGAGCTCGGCCGGCGCCCCGAACAGCACCGCCGCCGCGACCGGCTCCAGCCGGATCTGGAGCACCTGGCCGGTTCCCCGGCCGGTGGCCCGGAGCTCGCCGGGCAGGAGCCCGACGACGACGCTGCCGCGCTCGCGCCGGGAGGGGGTTTCGTAGACGGCGCCGGCTCCGTCGCTCAGATCGACGAGCAGCGTGACGGACGGGTGCGCGACCATGGGGATGTCGACCGGGCCCGGGGCGCGATGGCGGAACCCGGCCATGCCGACCCCGGGCAGCCGGAGCGACGGGCGCGGGAGCGCGACGTCCACCCACGCCCGGCCGGACGGCGTCCCCATCGGTGTCACGGCGTCAGTCTAGGCATCGGGGTCAGGCTCGCCGCCGGCTCGTGGCCGTGAAGCTCAGCAGCAGTTCGCCGGTCGTCTCCGGCGCTTCCATCATGGGCAGGTGCCCGACGCCGGGCAGCAGTTCGATCCGGGCGTCCGGTACGGCGTCGTACAGGTGCGCCGACGACGGATCCCAGCGCGGGTCGGCGGCGCCGAAGATCACCAGCAGGGGGAGCCGGAGGGCGGCCAGCCGCGCCGGCAGGCTCCGCTCGGCGATGTAGGCGGTGTTGGCGCGCAGCACGGTCCGCATCGCGGGGTAGGTGATGCCGCGCAGGTCGGCGACCACGTCGTCCGGCAGGCTGATCGGGCGCACGGCCGTCGCGCCGATCCCTTTGCGGATCATCGCGTCGGAACGCCTCGCCCACAGGATCGGTCCCAGGGGCGGGGCCAGCAGCGCCCGCAGGATGAGCGGCTGGCGCAGCAGCGCGTCCGGGCGCGGGCCGGCGCTGATCAGCGCGAGCGAACCCACCAGGTCGGGCCGCTGCTCGGCCAGCGCGGTGGCGATGTATCCGCCGCTGGAGTGCCCGGCCACGGCGACGTGGCTCAGGCCGAGATCGTCCAGCAGCCCCGCCACCTGTCCCGCCTGCGCCGCCACGTCGTACGACGGCGAGGACGGGGGCGGGTGGGGGGACTTGCCGCAGCCCGGCAGATCGACCCGGATGACCTGACGCTGGCCGGCCAGCAGCGGCACCATGGGGCTCCAGAAGCCGCCGCTGGCTCCCGATCCGTGGACGAGCAACACCGGCGGCGCCTGCCGCGGCCCGTCCCTGACGACGTGCATCCCCCGCAAAAGCTCACTCATGCGCCGAGTGTGCCCGGCCGGCCGGCCGCCGGTCTTGGAGTTTTGTTCCCGCGCAACCGCAGGCCGGCGGCGAGAGGTGGCGAGCACGTGCTGATGGCCGATCGCCGGATCGCCGGATCGCCGGCCGGGGCCGGGTGTCGCGGGAAGCAAGATCTGCCCTAGTCTCCTCGGTGTGGGGAGGCCCGTGGGGAGCCCGGACGAGGGCTCGAAGATCGCCGGTGCGACGCTCGACGCCGTGCTCGAACGCGTGACCTATGCGAACGAGGAGACCGGCTACACGATCGCCCGCGTGGCCACCGAGCGCACCGGCGCCGACCTGCTGACCGTCGTCGGGCCGCTGCTGGGCGCGCAGGTCGGCGAGTCGCTGCGGCTGCACGGCCGGTGGACCTCCCACCCCCGCTACGGCCGCCAGTTCGAGGTGATGTCCTACACCACGGTGCTGCCGGCCACCGTGCAGGGCATCCGCCGCTATCTCGGCTCCGGGCTGATCAAGGGCATCGGCCCCAAGATGGCCGAGCGGATCGTCGACCACTTCGGCACGGGCACCCTTGAGGTGATCGAGCAGCAGCCCGAGCGCCTGGTCGAGGTGCCCGGTCTCGGTCCCAAGCGGACGAAGATGATCGCCGCCGCCTGGGAGGAGCAGAAGATCATCAAAGAGGTGATGATCTTCCTTCAGGGGGTCGGGGTGTCCACCTCGATCGCGGTGCGCATCTTCAAGCAGTACGGCGACACCTCCATCTCCGTCGTCAGGAGCCGCCCGTACCAGCTGGCCGACGACGTGTGGGGGATCGGGTTCAAGACCGCCGACACGATCGCGCAGGCCGTCGGCATCCCGCACGACAGCCCCGAGCGGGTCAAGGCCGGCGTGCGTTACACGCTGTCGCAGGCGGCCGACGACGGCCACTGCTATCTGCCGGCCCCCAACCTCGTCGGCGACGCGGTCAAGATCCTGGAGGTGCCCGCCGACCTGGTCGCCTCCTGCCTGGAGGAGCTGGTCGCCGACGAGGGCGTCGTACGCGAGCAGATCCCCGCCGGCGACAACCTGGTGCCGGCCGTCTACCTGCCGCCCTTCCACCGCGCCGAGATGTCGCTGGCCTCCGGCCTGCTGTCACTGCTGAACGGCGGCCACGACCGGCTCAAGGCCTTCGCCGACGTCGACTGGGAGCGGGCCGAGACGTGGCTGCACGGCAAGACCGGCGCCGAGCTGGCCGCCGAGCAGCGCCAGGCGGTCCGGCTGGCCTTGACCGAGAAGGTCGCGGTGCTGACCGGCGGGCCGGGCTGCGGCAAGAGCTTCACCGTGCGCTCCATCGTGCTGCTGGCCCGCGCCAAGCGCGCCAAGGTCATCCTGGCCGCGCCGACCGGCCGGGCGGCCAAGCGCCTGGCCGAGCTGACCGGCCACGAGGCCACCACCGTGCACCGGCTGCTGCAGCTGCGGCCGGGCGGCGAGGCCACGTTCGACCGCGACAACCCCCTCGACGCCGACCTGGTGGTCGTCGACGAGGCGTCCATGCTGGACCTGCTGCTGGCCAACAAGCTCGTCAAGGCCGTCGCGCCCGGCGCCCACCTGCTGTTCGTCGGCGACGTCGATCAGCTGCCGTCGGTCGGCGCGGGCGAGGTGCTGAAGGATCTGCTCGCCGCCAAGGACGTGCCGCGCGTACGGCTGACGCAGATCTTCCGCCAGGCCCAGGAATCGGGGGTCGTGGTCAACGCCCACCGGGTCAACACCGGCCGCCACCCCGTCCTGGAGGGCATGCAGGACTTCTTCCTGTTCCCGTGCGAGGAGCCGGAGGAGATCGCCGCCCTCACCGTGGACGTGGTGGCCCGCCGCATCCCCCGGCGCTTCCGCCTCGACCCGCGCCGCGACGTGCAGGTGCTGGCCCCCATGCACCGCGGCGCCGCGGGCGCCGGCGCGCTCAACACGGCGCTCCAGGAGTCGCTCACCCCGGCCAGGGAGGGCATGCCGGAGCGCCGGTACGGCGGCCGCGTCTTCCGCGTCGGCGACAAGGTCACCCAGCTGCGCAACAACTACGACAAGGGCGCGGCAGGGGTGTTCAACGGCACGGTCGGGATCGTCACCGACATCCGGCCCGACGAGCACAAGCTGACCGTCCTGACCGACGAGGAGGAGTCGGTCGACTACGCCTTCGACGAACTCGACGAGCTCGCCCACGCCTACGCCGTCTCCATCCACCGCTCCCAGGGCAGCGAGTACCCCGCCGTCGTCATCCCGCTGGCCACCAGCGCGTGGATGATGCTGCAGCGCAACCTCCTCTACACCGCCATCACGCGGGCCAAGAAGCTCGTCGTGATCGTCGGGTCGCGGCGGGCGCTGGCGCAGGCCGTACGGACGAAGGGGGCGGGCCGCCGTCACACCGGCCTGACCCATCGCCTCGACCGGGCCAGGGCCACGGCCTGACCTGCGCTCTGACCTGCGCGGGCTCCCCGGGGCGGGGTGCCGCCCGCCCGGCGGGTCAAGAAGTAATTGAAATGTGATCGAACTCTCTCGAATGATTTCGCGTCCTACATGTAGGAGCATTAAGGTTTTTGGGGTGCCTTTTGGTACTCATGGGGAGAGGACAATCTTGAACGTTGCGACTGCCTGGAGGAAGCCCGCCACCGCAGCCGCGCTGCTCACGGCCGCAGCGCTGACCGCGTCATGCTCTGGCGCCGGTCCCGCGACGCCCGCGGGCCCCGACTCCCCTGAAGGCACCACCGTGGCCACGCCGCAGGCCCCCACCGTCAAGATCAGTCCTGCCGAGGGCACGTCCAAGGTCCACCCGGACAAGAAGGTCGTCGTCACCGCCGCCGGCGGCGCCCTGGAGAACGTGGTCGTCGAGGCCGACGGCGAGCAGCTGGACGGCAGGTACAACACCGACAAGACGCGGTGGGTCTCCAAGACGGCGCTGAAGCCGTCCACCAGCTACAGCGTCTCGGCCACGGCCGGCGCCACCACCGCCAGCAGCACGTTCACCACGGCCAAGCCCGAGCGTTCGCTGCAGGTCGCCGACGTCACCCCCAACGCCAAGGGCGAGAAGCTCGGTGTCGGCGCGCCCATCATCGTGACCTTCAACCAGCCGGTGAGCAACAAGGCCACCATCGAGCGCGCCCTGGAGGTCGAGGCGGAAAAGCCGGTCGAGGGCGCCTGGCGGTGGATCAACGACACCGTCGTCATCTACCGCACCGCCAAGTACTGGCCGGCCCACCAGAAGGTCACCTTCAACGCCAACATCACCGGCATCAAGGCCGGCAAGGGCCTGTACGGGACCAAGGACTACACCGCGGACCTGAAGATCGGCGCCAAGCAGATCAGCAAGGTCGACGTCGCCAAGCACATGATGTACGTCTACCGCGACGGCAAGCGGGTGCAGACGATGCGCATCAGCGCCGGCATGGCCACCACCCGCGAGTACACCACGACCTCCGGCGTGCACCTGACGATGGAACGCGGCAGCCCCGTGCGCATGATCTCGCCCGGCCGCAAGAAGGGCGATCCCGGCTACTACGACGTCATGATCGACCACGCGGTGCGGATCTCCAACTCCGGCGAGTACGTCCACGCCAAGAACAACGTCTGGGCCCAGGGGGTGCGCAACGTCAGTCACGGCTGCGTCAACGCCCGGCCCGACCAGGCCAAGTGGTACTACGACCACTTCCAGCGCGGCGACGTCGTCGACATCACCGGCACCGACCGCGAACTGGAGTGGAACAACGGCTGGGGCTTCTGGCAGATGTCGTTCTCGCAGTGGAAGAAGGGCAGCGCCCTGAACAGCAGCAAGGCCTGACGCTCCCGTACGGGACAGACGGCGGGCACCCTGGGTAAGGAAATCACCTGATCATGCACATCCGCCCCGGCCGGGACGGCGACGTCGCCACGGTTCTGGCCATGTTCGACAGCGCCGTCACCTGGTTGTCCGCCCGCGGCCGCACCGGCCAGTGGGGTGAGCGGCCCTTCACCGGCGACGCCCGCCGCACCGAGCAGGTCGCCTCCTGGCTGGCCGGCGGCGGCCTGCGCATCGCCGAGCGCGACGGCCGCCCGGCCGGCTGCATCAGCGTCGGGCCCGCCCACGACTACGTCACCCCCGCCGGCGAGCCCGAGCTCTACGTGCAGGCCCTGGTGACCGACCGCGACCACGCCGGCCACGGCGTCGGCCGGGCGCTGCTCGACTGGGCCTTCGGCGAGGCCCGCGAGCGGGGGGTCGGCCTGGTGCGGGTCGACTGCTACGCCGGTGACGACGGCCGACTGGTCGCCTACTACGAGAGCTGCGGCTTCACCCGCTCGGCCCCGTTCACCGTGGGCGAGTGGCCCGGAATGCTCCTGCACCGCCACGTGTGACGACCGGAGAGCGCTCCAGCCGGGCGCGGCGCGCCTCAAACGTCAGCAGGGGTGCCTCAGCGAGGCTCGGGCGGGGTGAAGGCGGCGGCGTGGTCGCGGGCGAAGCCGGCGATGTCGCGCGGCGCCCGGCCGAGCAGGTCGGCCACCGTACCGGTGGCCACGTCTCCCCAGCCGCCGGCGTACGCCTGCGCGTACTCCTGCAGCATGTCGGCGATCCACCGCGGCACGCCGTGGCCGAGCAGCATCTTGCGCCTGGCCTCGTCGCTGACCGGCAGGTAGGAGACCGGCCGGCCGAGGACGCGGCTGAGCGCGCCGGCCGCCTCGTCGAAGGTCAGCGAGCGCGGCCCGGTGAGCGTGTACACCTTGCCGTCGTGGCGGCCGGGGTCGTCGAGGAGCACGCGGGCGGCGCACCCGGCGACGTCGCGCACGTCGATCATGCCGATCCGGGCCGCGCCCATGTTCAGCGCGAACGTGCCGGTGGCCGTGATGTCGCCGGCCTCGTTCAGCAGGTTCTGCATGAACCAGTGCGGGCGCAGGATCGTCCAGCGCAGGCCCGAGCGTTCGAGTTCCCGGTCCGACAGCGCGTGCAGGCGGCCGCTGCGGTTCGGCGCGTCGTGCGCGGCGCCGATCGCCGACAGGCGCACGACGCGCTCCACCCCGGCCTGACGGGCGGCCCAGACGGCGTTGCTGCTGTGCTCGGGGGCGCGCGGGCCGTTCGGGGTGAGCAGCCACAGGTCGTGCACGCCCTCGAAGGCGGGCGGCAGCGACCGGGCGTCGCCCAGGTCGCCGGCGAACACCTCGGCCCCGCGTTCGCGCAATTCTCGCGCCCTGGAGGCGTCGCGGACGAGCACCCGCGGCCGGATGCCGGCGCTGCGCAGCACGTCCGTCAGCGCGCCGGAGACGGTCCCGGTCGCTCCGGTGATCAGTACGGTGCGTGACATGGTCAATCTCCCTTGGTCGAGCCGGCCGGCACCGGGTGTGCCACGGGCCGCGAGGGTGTGCCGGCGGGCCGGCCGGTGGTGAGGCGTTCCAGGATCCACAGCACGGCGGTCCCCGCCGACAGCGCGCCGCCCAGGACGCACACGCCGCTCCAGCCGGCGTGCACCCAGACCAGCGAGGTCAGCGCGGAGCCGATCGCGCCGCCGGCGAAGAAGGAGGTCATGAACGCGGAGTTGATCCGGTTGCGGGCCTGCGGCCGCAGCGCGTAGACGACGTTCTGGCTGCTGTTGAGCACCGCCTGGTGCGCCAGATCGAGCAGGATCACGCCGGCGAGCAGCCACACCAGCGAGCGTGCCCCCGCGGCGATCGCGAGCCAGGACACCACGAGCAGCACCGTTCCCGCGCCGGTCACGGCCTGCACGAGCCCGCGGTCGGCCAGCCTGCCCGCCACCGTGGCGGTCAGCGCGCCCGCCGCGCCGACCAGGCCGAACAGGCCGATGGCCGGCTCCGTCCACGCGTACGGGGAGCCCGCCAGCAGGAAGGTCAGCGCCGTCCACAGCACGCTGAAGGAGGCCAGGCTCAGCGCGCCGATGCCCGCCCGCCAGCGCAGCAGCGGCTCCAGGCGGAACATCGCCACCGTCGAGCGCAGCAGCGCAGGGTAGGACAGGCGCCCGCCGTCGCCGCCGAGACGGGGCAGGAACAGGCGCAGCAGCACGGCCGTCAGCGCCATCAGGGCGGCGTTGGCGAAGTAGACCGTCCGCCAGCCGCCCAGCTCCGACAGGGTTCCCGACGCGGTGCGGGCCAGCAGCAGGCCGAGGATCAATCCGGTCATCACGGTGCCGACCACCCGGCCGCGTTCGGCCGGGGCCGCCAGCGTCGCCGCGAACGGCACCACGACCTGCGCCCCGACCGAGGCCAGCCCGGTCAGGGCCGTGCTGATCAGGAGCACCGTGCCGCCGGGCGCGGTGGCCGAGACCAGCAGGAACACCGCGGTCGCCGCATACAGTGCCACGGCGAGGCGCCGTCGTTCCATCAGGTCGCCGAGCGGCACCAGCAGGATCAGCCCCAGCGCGTACCCGGCCTGCGCGGCCGTCACGAGCAGGGCCGCGCTCGCGGGCCCGAGGCCGAGGTCGCGGCCGATCAGGTCGAGCAGCGGCTGCGCGAAGTAGTTGCCCGCGACCGCCAGCCCGGTCGCCGCCGACATGAGCAGCAGCAACCAGCGCGACAGGCCGCCGGGATGGGGTGTCGTCGTCATGCGTCCCAGCCTCGGGCATCGGCGATCGATGAGTCCAACGCATGTTTGTCATCGGATCGATCGTGGTTCACGATTGATGGGTGGAGCTTCAGCAGATGCGTTACGTCGTCGCCGTCGCCGAGACGAGCAACTTCACCCGCGCCGCCGAGCGGTGCATGGTCGTGCAGTCGGCGCTGAGCCATCAGATCGCGCGGCTGGAACGCGAGCTGGGCGCCAGGCTGTTCGACCGCACCAGCCGCCGCGTCCTGCTGACCCCGGCGGGCGAGGCGTTCCTGCCCGCCGCCCGCCAGGCGCTCGAGGCGGCCGAGCGGGCCCGGGCGGAGGTGGCCGCCGCCGCGGGCGAGATCCGCGGCCGGCTGGCCATCGGCGCCATCCCCACGGTCACGGCGGTCGACCTGCCGCTCGTGCTGCGCCGCTTCCACGAGCGTCACCGCCAGGTGCGGATCAGCCTGCGCTCGGGCGCGAGCGAGGAGTTCGTCGAACGCGTCCGTCAGGGCACGCTGGACGTCGCCTTCCTGGGGCTGCCCCCGGGTGCGCGGCCCAAGGGCGTGCGCGGCCGTGAGCTGGCCCGCGGCGATCTCGTCGCCGTGGTCACGCCCGGCCATCGGCTGGCCGGCGAGGAGCGGGTGACGCTGAGCAGGCTGGCCGATGAGCCGTTCGTCGACTTCCCCGCCGGCACCGCCGGGCGGATCCAGTCCGACGAGGCCTTCGCCGCGGCCGGGATCGCGCGCGAGGTCGCCTTCGAGGTGTCGACCCCCGACTTCATGGCCCGCCTGATCCGGCTTGGGCTGGGGATCGGGATGCTGCCGGAGGCGTTCGTGGCGCAGCTTCCCGACCTGCCCGTCGTCCGGCTCAGCGACGCCCCGGCCCGCATGGAGCACCTCATCTGGAGCCGGCACCAGCCGTCCCCCGCCGCCGTGGCCTTCCTGTCCGCGCTGGGCGTGCCGGCCGATGGCGGGCTCACATGAGGTAACGCAGCCACAGGTACGGGGCGACCAGGGTGACGGTGACCGCGGTGACGATCAGCCCGTACCGGGTGAACTGCCAGAAGCTGATCGGGGTGCCGTTGCGGGCGGCGATGCCCAGGATGACCACGTTGGCGGCGGCGCCGACGGCGGTGGCGTTGCCGCCCAGGTCGGCGCCGAAGGCCAGCGCCCACCACAGCACCTGCCCGCCGTCACCGCCGGCCTGGACGAGCTGCTCGACGATCGGGCTCATCGTGGCCACGTACGGGATGTTGTCCACGATGGCCGACAGCACGGCCGAGACGCCGAGCAGCCCCATCGTGGCCAGCTCCGGCCGCCCGGCGGTGGCGGCGACCGCGGCCTCGGACAGCCCCGCGATGACGCCGGTCTCGACCAGGGCGCCCACCATGACGAACAGCCCGGCGAAGAACACCAGCGTGGGCCACTCCACCTCGGCGATGGCCTGCTCGGTGGTCACCCTGGTCGCCGCCACCAGCACGCCCGCGCCCAGCAGCGCGACGACGCTCGGCTCGTAGTGCAGCACGGGATGCAGGACGAACGCCGCCATCACCAGCGCCAGCACCGCCAGGCTCTGCCACAGCAGCCGCCGGTCCGCGATCGCCTCCCGCTCGTCCAGCGCCATGACCTCCGCCGCCCGCTTCGGGTCGTACCGGAACGAACGGCCGAACATCAGCCGGCACAGGCCGACGAACACCGCCATCAGCACGATCACCATCGGCGCCATGTGGATCAGGAAGTCGTTGAAGCTCAGGCCGGCGCGGCTGGCGATGATGATGTTCGGCGGGTCGCCGACCAGCGTGGCGGCGCCGCCGATGTTGGACGCCATCGCCTCGGCGATCAGGAACGGGACCGGGTTGACCGCGAGCCGCTCACACACCAGGAATGTCACCGGGGCGATCAGCAGCACGGTGGTCACGTTGTCCAGCAGCGCGGACGCCCCGGCGGTGATCAGCACCAGCAGCACCATGAGCCGGAACGGCCGGCCGCGGGCGCGTTTGGCCGCCCAGATGGCCAGGTATTCGAACACGCCGGTCCGCTTCAGCACTCCGACGATGATCATCATGCCGAGCAGCAGGAAGATGACGTTCCAGTCGATGCCGGTGTGCTCGGAGAAGAACGCGGCCTCGGCGCCGGTGGCGTGGACGGCCAGCATGATGCCCGCGCCGCCGAGCGCGGCGGCGACCCGGTGGATCTTCTCGGTGGCGATCAGCGCGTAGGAGGCCAGGAAGACCGCCACGCTGATCCAGGACAGGACGCTCATGCCGCGGACATCGGGGCCCGGGCCGCCGGCGCCGGGTGGCGGCGGTCGTCATCGGGCAGGGGAACACCGGCGGGCAGGTCAGGGGTGCGCATGTGAGCACATCCTTTAGGCGACGGGACGGGGACCTGCCGACCAGACTTCCCGGCGCACCTGCAGTGACCGTATCAGGACATCTCGTATCCTGCCGAACCGGAGCGCCCGGCCGGCCGCTGGGCTCAAGAGCCGGCGGGCTCAGGTGATGGCGGGCTCAGGTGATGGCGGGCTCAGGTGATGGCGGGTGAGGGCCCGTGGCGGCCGGTTGAGGCGTTCCGCTCCCTGCCCCTGTCCCGCCGAAAACAGCGGAGTCCCGCCCGCCCCGGCGGGGACGGACGGGACCGCGGCCGCCGGATCGTCGCCTGCCTCCCTGCACGCCGGGAGGTTACGGCGCGAATTCGGTGGACGGTTCGGTGGCGTAGTTCTTCCAGATCGGCGCCATGGTCTCGCGGGTCATGGGCCGGCCGGACTCGACCATGGCCTTGAGGTCGCGGAAGTACTGCACGTACAGGTCCGGGGTGAAGGTGGTGAGCATGACCGCCGGCTCGTCGCCCGGGTTGGCGAAGGTGTGCGGCGCGCCCGGCGGGACGGTGACCCACGTGCCGGGGCCGACGTCGTGGTCGTCCACCCCGATGGTGAAGCGCACGTTGCCCGACAGCACGTAGAAGCCTTCGTCGTGCTGGGCGTGGCGGTGCTGCGGCGGGCCGGGGGTGTGCGGGGGGATGACGACCTCACCGATTCCCAGGCGGTGACCGGTGTTGCTGCCGTCTTCGAGGATCCGGATGTGTGCTGGGCCGTTGGCGATGAGCTCGCCGTCGCCGGGGCCGACGATCGACACCTTGACCATGAGGAGACCTCCCAGAAGTGATTTCATCTTGTGCAATCATCACGCTAGCATCCATGAATGCACATTGTGAAGTCGCGTTAGACTCGTGGCATGCCGCGATGGAAACCGGGCGCCGTCGAGCGCCTGCAGACCGCCGCGCTCGAGCTCTTCGACGAACAGGGCTTCGAGCGCACGACGGTCGCCGAGATCGTCCAGCGAGCGGGGCTCACCCAGCGAACGTTCTTCAACCACTTCGGCGACAAACGCGAGGTGCTGTTCGGGCTGAGCTCGGAGCTGCAGCAGGAGATCATCGGCGAGATCGCGGCCGGCGACGAAGCCTTGCCGCCGCTCGACGTCGTCATGCGCGCGCTGGAGACCGTCGCCGACAAGATGTTCGAGCACCGCCGGGCCGTGGTGGCACACCGTTACGCCGTCATCGCCGCCAACCCGGAGCTGCTGGAACGCGAGCTCGGCAAGAACGCCGCACTCACCGAGGCCATCGCGGCCGCGCTGCGCGCACGGGGCGGCGACCCGCGAGCCGCCTACCTCGCCGCCGGCCTCGCCATGCTCGCCCAGCAGGTCGCCTTCCGGGCCTGGACGCGGCCGGGCGAGACCAGGGCCCTGCGCGACCTGCTCCCGCAGGCGCTGAGCTCCCTGCGCGCCACCCTCGCCCACGACCCGGAGGCAGGCTGAGGGGCTCGCCCGCGATCAGGTGGGCGGGCGGTCGCGGAGCAGGGGGTGGGTGCGCATGGCGACCTCCAGCTCGCCCGGCAGGTCGTCGCGGTAGCGGCCGAGCGTGGACAGGTCGCTGTGGCCGAGCACCCGCCGTACCGCGTCCATGTCGACGGCGTCGGCCAGCAGATGGGTGGCGGTGGTGTGGCGCAGGCCGTGGGGGGTGACCGTGCGCCGCTGATCGGGGTCCACCCGCCGCTGCACGCGGTCGATCACGGCCTGGACGTCGCCGCGGGCCAGGCGCCGGCCGCGCCAGGACAGCAGCAGCGCCTTGTCCTGCCCGTCCGGCCGCCCGCGCGCCAGGTATTCCTGCAGCACCAGGGCCACGTCGCCGGGCAGCGGCACGTCGCGGGTGCGGCCGCCCTTGCCGAAGATGCGCCAGTAGCGGACGCCGTCGTTGGTGAAGAAGTCTTCGACGTTGGCGCGCACCAGCTCCGACACGCGTGGCCCGACGGTGGTCAGCAGCAGCACGATCACCGCGTCGCGCAGCTCCGTGCGCTGGTCGCGGCGTTTGTTCTGGCCGGTCTGGGCCTGGGGGAGTTCGCGGGCGGCCCCGATCAGGCCCTGGGCCTGCTCGCGGGTCAGGGCCCGGCGTTCCGGCCGTAGCCCGCCGCGTTCCTTGGCGGTCACGGCCGAGCGGGTCATCGGGTTGAGCTGCACCCATCCGGCCAGGGCGGCGTGTTTGAACAGCGCGGAGATCGAGCGCCGGAAGCGTGCCTGCGACGACGGCGACTGCCCCGGTCCCACCCCTTTGGCAGCGGTGCCACTCGCCGATCGGCCAGCCGTGGTGCGGCCGTCGGGTTTGCGGGCGAAGGCCAGCAGGATCGCGTCCACGTCGGCGCCGGTCAGGTCGTCCAGCACGACGTCGGCCCCGGCCAGCTCCACCAGCGTGCCGACGTCACGCGCGTAGACCTCGGCCGTGGCGGGCGACAGCGCCCCCGTCAGCGTCCTGGCCCGCACCAGCTCCACATAGCGGTCCGCCGCCTCCGCCACCGTCAACCGGTCGAGCTCCGCAGGCCGCACCGGCAACCCCCTTCTCCTCGCGTCACGAAGATCCAAGGACGACGTTGACGCGCTCGCTGGGCTGAAGCCCGACGATTCTGGCCTGTGCCGCTGTCGTTCACGCGGCGGCACTTCCTTGGCTTCCTGCTTCGACGGGCCGTGCCGGGCTCGCGCCCGGTCTTACCGGCCCTCCACAGGCGTTTTGCCTCTCCGCCCGTCCGGTGGCGAGGATATCGAGCGCGGCGTTGATGTCCCGGTCGTGGGTCGCGCCGCGGGAGCAGGTCCACTCCCGCACCGACAGGGGTATGTCCTGCCGTACCGCTTCGCATACCGAGCACAGCCTGCTACTTGGGAACCAGCGGCCGACCTTGACGAAGGTCCTGCCGTACAGGCGCGCCTTGCACTCCAGCATGGCCACGAACGACGACCAGCCCGCATCATGCACGCTCCCGGCCAGCCGGGTGCGCGCCAAGCCCTTGACCGCCAGGCCTTCCAGGTACACCGCTTGGTTCTCGCGGATGATCTGGGTGGAGAGCCGGTGGTGGAACTCGCGGCGCGTGCCGGCGACCCTGGCGTGCCGCCGGACGACCACAAGCGGGGCCTTGGCCCGCTTCTTGGAACCTTTCTCCTTACGGGACAGGGCTTGCTGCGCCCGCTTGGGTTTCCTCTCCGCCCGGCGCAGGAACCGGGGCGAATCGATCTTCCGCCCGTCCGACAGGGCGGCGAAGCGTCCAAGACCCAGGTCGATCCCGCTCTCGATCCCGCTTTCCGGCAGGGGTGAGGCGCTGGCCTCCACGACAAAAGACGCGAGATAGCGGCCCGCCGCATCCTTGATCACGCTCACGCTGGACGGCTCGGAGGGCAGCTCCCGCGACCAGCGCACCGCCACGTCTCCGATCTTCGGCAGGCGCGGCTTTGCGCCCGGCGTGATCGAGAATCGGGAGTTGCGGGTGAACCGGATCATCTGCCGGTTGTCCTTGCGGGACCGGAACCGGGGAGCGCCCAGCTTCTGACCTTTCCGTTTGCCCGACAACGAGGCGAAGAAGTTGCCGAACGCCCTCATGCAGTCGGCCGGCGCCTGCTGGAGCACCACCGCCGACACCTCGCCCAGCCACACGCGGTCGGGACGCTTCTTCGCCTCGGTGATGACCTGGCGGGACGGGTCGGCGTCGGTGACGAACGGCAGGCCGGCCTCATGTGCGGCGTTACGTAGCCGCAGAGCGTCGTTGAACACGACACGCGTGCAACCGAACGCCTTGGCGAGCTCGATTCGCTGGCCCGGTGCCGGGTCGAGGCGGAAGCTGAAACGCAGCTGCACACGATCACCCTACTGTTGGTTTATGGCCGAGTACAGCGATATCAGGACCGGTAGGCACTGCGTTTTCGTCCTGCACGCTCACTTGGTTTTCGTGACCAAATTCCGCCACCGGGTCTTCGACGGCGAGCATTTGACACGGCTGGAAGAGATCATGGGGGATGTGTGCGCCGACTTCGAGACCGAACTACGTGAGTTCAACGGCGAGAGCAATCACGTCCACCTGCTGGTGAACTTCCCACCCAAGATCGCCGTGTCCAAGCTCGTCAACTCGTTGAAAGGGGTGTCCTCGCGGCGGATGCGCCAGGAGTTCCCCGAACTGGCCGCCCACTACTACCGGGCGAACAAGCTGTGGTCGGGCTCCTACTTCGCCGGGTCGGTAGACGGCGCTCCCATCAGTGTCCTGCACCAGTACATCGAGCAGCAGAACCGGCCGGTCTGAGCGGCAAGGACAGCCGGTCCGCCTGGCGGCGAACCGGCTGTCCTTGCCCCGCTGTGCGGGACGGTCGGCTTCACCCCCGGCCTGAAGACCGGAGCACTACCGACGATTCCGGTAGCGGTTTTGTGCCGCCGGAAGTCAGATGTCGCGGAAGGTCTCGATCCTGGCGCCCAGCGCGTTCAGCCGTTCGGCCAGGTCCTCGTAACCGCGGTTGATGACGTAGACGTTGCGCAGCACCGAGGTGCCCTCGGCCGCCATCATGGCCAGCAGCACCACCACGGCCGGCCGCAGCGCCGGCGGGCACATCATCTCCGCGCTGCGCCAGCGCGTCGGCCCCTCCACCAGCACCCGGTGCGGGTCCAGCAGCTTGACCGACGCGCCGAGCCGGGTCAGCTCGGTCAGGTAGATGGCCCGGTTGTCGTAGACCCAGTCGTGGATCAGCGTCGAGCCTTGCGCCGAGGCGGCGATGGCGGCGAAGAAGGGCACGTTGTCGATGTTCAGGCCGGGGAACGGCATGGGGTGGATCTTGTCGATGGGGGAGATGAGCTTCGAGGGCCGCACCGTCAGGTCGACCAGCCGGGTACGGCCGTTGGCCGCCGGGTATTCGCGCCCCCGGTCGTGGTCGAGCCCCATCTCCTCCAGCACCGCGAGCTCGATCTCCAGGAACTCCACCGGCACCCGGCAGATCGTCAGCTCCGAGGAGGTCACCACCGCGGCGGCCAGCAGGCTCATCGCCTCGACCGGGTCCTCCGACGGCGAGTAGTCGACGTCGCGCTCGATGGAGGCCAGCCCGTGCACCGTCAGCGTCGTGGTGCCGATGCCCTCGACCCGCACGCCGAGCTGCTCCAGGAAGAAGCACAGGTCCTGGACCATGTAGTTGGAGGAGGCGTTGCGGATGACCGTCACCCCGTCGTGGCGGGCCGCGGCCAGCAGCGCGTTCTCGGTGACGGTGTCGCCGCGCTCGGTCAGCACGATCGGCCGGGCCGGCGCCGCGCCGCGGTCGACCCGCGCGTGGTAGAAGCCCCCGGTCGCGGTGATGTCGAGCCCGAAGTGGCGCAGCGCCGACATGTGCGGCTGCACGGTACGGGTGCCGAGGTCACAGCCGCCCGCGTAGGGGATCTGGAACTGCTCGGTGCGGTGCATCAGCGGCCCCAGGAACATGATCACGCTCCTGGTGCGCCGGGCCGCCTCGGTGTCCATCGCCTCCAGCTCCAGCCGGGCCGGAGGCACGATCTCCAGGTCGCTGCCCTCGTTGATCCACCGCGCCCGCACCCCGATCGAGGCGAGCACCTCCAGGATGCGGTAGACCTCCTCGATCCGGGCGACCTTCCGCAAGATCGTACGGCCGGAGTTGAGCAGCGACGCGCACAGCAGCGCCACGCACGCGTTCTTGGACGTCTTGACGTCGATGCTGCCCGACAGCCGGCGCCCGCCCACCACCCGCAGATGCATCGGCCCGGCGTAGCCGAGCGAGACGATCTCGCTGTCGAGCGCCTCGCCGATACGGGCGATCATCTCAAGACTGATGTTCTGGTTGCCGCGCTCGATCCGGTTGACGGCGCTCTGACTCGTCGCCAGCGCGTCGGCCAGCTGCAGCTGTGTCCATCCGCGATGCTGGCGCGCGTCCCGGATCAGCCGCCCGATCCGCACAAGGTAATCATCTGCCACAACAGCAGACCATATCTCACATATGAGATGCCCCGGTGTCGCTGGGGGCCGACGCGCCGGACAACTCCCGATGACGCGCCAGATGCTCCGGCGTCGCCTGCGCCTTCACCTTGTGCACGAACGCCCGCCGGGCCTCACGGAACCCGCTGCGGTCGTCGAACATGTCGCGGCTCATCTCGGCCAGCTCCTCGGCGCGGTAGGCGTCGAGCGGCTTGCGGCGCTCGTCGACCTCGCGCACCGACCGCCGGCCGGCCAGCAACCGATCATAACCCGGATCGGCGGCCAGCCGCTCGGCGTACTCCAGCACCCGCCGCTCGAAGTCCAGCCGCGACCCGCTGAGCGCCCGGTCGGCCAGCCCGCACTCCACCGCCTCGGCCGCCCCGATCGGCAGCGCGTCCTGGGTCAGCCGGCGCGCCCGCTCGGCGCCCACCCGGCGCGGCAGCGTGTACGTCCACAGCTCCGACCCGAACAACCCCATCGTGCGGTAGTGCGGGTTCAGCACCACCGACTCGCGGATGATCACCCGGTCGGCGCCCAGCCCCATCATCACCCCGCCGGCGCCCGCGTTGCCCCCGATCGAGGCCACCACCAGCTGCGTCGTGCACGCCGCGATCTCCCGGCACACCGCGTTGATGGCGTTGATGTTCATCCACGCCTCCAGCTCCGGATGGCGGGCCGCGTCGATCACGTTCAGGTGGATGCCGTTGCTGAACACCTCCCCGCCGCGCACCACCAGCACCCGCGTGTCTTGCGCCACCGCGTAGCGCAGCGCCGAGGCCAGCCGCCGGCACTGATCGGTCGACATGGCCCCGTTGTAGAAGTCGAAGCTGACCACGCCGACGCCCTCGCTGCGGTCGTAGGTGATCTCGCTGTAGCCCGACCGCTTCGGCACCTGCGCCACTAGCTCGCCCAGCGCCATCGCCGCCGGCAGCTTGATCGCGCCCTCCTTCTCCAGCCTCAGGTGGCCGACCCACACCGTGCCGTCGCCGGTGTGCACGAGCACCGCGCCCTCACGCCGCGCCGCCACCTGACCGGGCGTGCCCTCCAGCTCGGGCCCGCGGTAGACGTCGAACACCCGTACCGGCAGGTCGCACAGCCGCGCCCGCCCGCCCGGCGCGCCGTCGGCCGCCCGCACCCGGCGCACGATGTCCTGCGTCGGCTCCTCCCAGGCGAACTCCCGGTCGGAGTGCCGCATCGCCCGCCGCAGCCGCCCGCGCACGTCGGGGGAGCGGTAGTCCAGCGGTTCCGGCACGAACGAGGCCTCGCTCGCCTTGGCCGCCACCTCGGCCACCAGTTCCACCGCGGCGTCGGCCACCGGCCCGTTGTACAGCGCCGACTTGCGCGGCGGCTCGGCCGGCATCGGGAACGTGCGGAACCCCCAGATCGGGCCCGCGTCCATCTCCTCCACCGCCTGCAGCGCCGTGACCCCCCACTCCGGCTCGGCGTCCGCGATCGCCCAGTCCAGCGAGGAGGGCCCCCGGTCCCCGGGAGGCCCCGGGTGGATGATCACCGTACGGTAGGCCCGCCACAACCCGTCCGGCACCCGCTCCTTCAGGAACGGGCAGATGATCAGGTCCGGCTTGGCCAGCTCGGCCGCCTCCACCATCGCCTCCTGCGAGACGGCCAGCTCGACGCTCACGTCATGACCGGCCCGGCGCAACTCCAGCCAGGCACGCTGGGTCAGGCCGTTGAAGGAGGAGCAGAGCAGCAAGATACGCAACGCGGGACTTCTTTCCAGGCAGGGGGAGCAGTGGCACCGGGGCGGGGACTACCGGGCGGACAGCCGGTGGTCCCACCGGTCACACCCATTTACGGCAATCCCATATGACCCATACATGCCATCGATGCTGACACGAATCCTCTACTGCTCGTGACGATTCACCGCAAAAAACCGCACCACGCGGACCCAAATGACCCACTTTGTCGGAAAAATCCCACAGGGTGGGTGCGGCCTCCGCACGTGCCCCGGCCGTCCCGCGGCCGAAAACCCCGGCCCGCGCGGGGCCGGACCCGCCGGTCGCCAGAGACCCCGCCGAAAGGAGCGCGCCGGCGGGCCCGCGAAGGGACTCCACCGTCAGGGACTCCACCGTGAGAGGCCCCGCCGAAGGAGCCCGGGCGGGGGAGCTGCCCGGGCCCCCAGCGATGACACGCCCCCTTGAGGAGCGCACCACCCGCGCCGGAGACCCGCCCGCTTCGTCACCCCGGCGATGCGGCGTGCCCCGGCACACCCCCAGCATCGCCCCGCGGCGCATCTTCACAGGTCACGACCAGGGAAGGAGTCGCCGTCAGGGCCTTGGAACAACCCCGCCCAACCGCGATCCAAACCCCCGCCCCCTCAACGACACCCCGCCCGCGCCACGATCCGCCCGCACCTCGTCGCCCAGCGTGACCGCCGCTCCCGGTCAGGACGACGGCTCGGGGCCGAACAGGTGGTCGAGCTGGTAGGCGACGATCTCCATGGCGGCCCGGTGATCGCGCTGCCCGCTGAGGACACTGGAGGTCAGGCCGTTGGCCAGGGCCAGCAGGGCGGCGACCTCGGTACGCGGGTCACGGCCCGGCGGGATCTGCCCGGCCCGCTGCGCGTCGGCCAGCCGTGCGGTGAGGACGTTCTCCAGCGCGCCGGGCAGGGCCAGCCCGGCCGCGGCGAGCGCCGGGTCGGTGAGCGCGGCGGTGAAGTAGGCGGTCCAGGCCGTGGAGTCCAGGCGGCTGTCCTCGTCGCAGGGCACGATCGCGGCCAGGACGGCGGCCAGCACGCCCCGAGCCGTCAGCTCGCCCGCGGCGGCGAGGCGCTGCCTGAGCCGGCGGTCCATGCGGGCGCCCAGCTCGGCGAGCCCGGATTCGAGCAGGGCCTGTTTGCCGGCGAAGTAGTACTGCACGACCCGCAGCGACACCCCGGCCTCGGCGGCGATCTCCCGCATCGACACCGCCCGCAGGCCGCGGGTGCCGGCGAGGCGCAGCAGCGCCACGGCCAGCCGGCGCCGCCGCGCCTCGTGATCCACCTGCCGGGGCATGCCCGTCCCCTTCCTACCGTGCCTCTCACGGCGTCTCTCACGGCGTCTCGTGCCGCGTCGCGGCGTCACCGTACCGGACGGGAAAGGCGAGGATCCGCTCGGCGATCAGGCCCGGAGCCTCGACGGGCGGCGAGTGCCCCGTGCCGGGCACGATCTCCACCCGCCACGACGGCGCGACGCGGGCCGGCCGCGCGGCCGGCTCACCGCGGCCCACACCGCGGTCCAGGCGCCGACGGAGCCGTGCCGGCTCAGCGCGTTTCCCGCCGGCGCCGGCCGCAGCTCGGCGCGGACCCGTCGTAGACGGCGTGGTAGCGGTCGCGGGCGGAGCCGGAGGAGAAGGCGGACGGCCGGTCGGGAGCACGCGTCGGGGCCTCGTCCCTGGTATGGATACAGTCGTATCCTAACCCGGCGCCGCCTGCCCGGCCAGGCCGCCTCGTCCCGCGGGCCTGGCCGCCGGACGTCTGTGGCGGGCCGCGAAGAAGGCCGCCGGAAGGGGGTTTGAACGGCGATCCCCGTCCGCGCATTAACCGACCATTACCTACTTTGTCGCCTCATAGCGGGCACCGTACTTGGGCTTCTCCTGCCAGCACGGACACTGGAAGCACTCGCACGATGAGTTCTGCGTCGATCGGAGCCGCAGCGGGCCCGCCCGCCGGCTCGAAAGATTCGGGGGACACCAGTGAAACGAGTGCTTCTCGCAGCGGCACTGGCGCTGACCACCGCCACCGCCGGGACCACGGCCGCCTCCGCCCTCACCCCAGAGCCGGAAGGCTCACCGGTGCCGGGCGAGACCACCACCATGCCGGGAGAGACCGAGACCTCACCCGAAGAGACCTCACCCGAAGAGACCTCACCTGAGGAGACCGCGCCCGAGGAGACGGCGACCGAGGAACCCGCCCCGGGCGAGACGACACCGGGGGAGAGCACACCCGGCGCCACCGCGAGCCCGTCCGGCCCCGGCTGCGCCCCGCTGGAGGAGAGCCTCACCGGCAGCGCCGACCAGCCCGTCGCCACCGCCCTGTCGAAGGTCACGGACCTGTCCATGCTGTCGGAGGCGATCAAGCAGGCCGGCCTGGAGGAGAAGCTCAACTCCGCCCAGGACATCACCGTCTTCGCACCCGACAACGCCGCCTTCGAGGCCATCCCGAAGGACACCCGCGACAAGATCATGGCCGACAAGACCATCCTGACCAAGGCCCTGTCCTACCACGTCGTCGAAGGCAAGCTCGGACCCGACGACCTGAAGGAAGGAGCCACGCTCAAGACACTCGAGGGCGGCGAGCTGACCGTCAAGGGCACCGGCGACGACCTGACCGTCAACGACGCCAAGATCGTCTGCGGCAACGTGCCGACCAGCAACGCCACCGTCTACATCGTCGACAAGGTCCTCATGCCCCAGTGAGGCGCCCGCGGACCTGACCACCCGTAAGAGGCACGGCCACCGTCACAGGCGGCCGTGCCTCTCCGGCTCCCGGCCGGACGTGCTCCCGGCCGGACGTGCTCCCGTCCGGACGTGTCAGAACGCGGGGAAGGCCGCGCCCGAGGGGTGGAACGGCTCCCGCTCCCCGCGAAAGGCCGCCGACGTCGCCGCCACCGCCCCGGGCCGCAGCTCCTCGACCCGGCCGGCCGCCGCCAGGGACGACAAGGTGGTGCCGCCCAGGTACGCCGCGCCCAGCTCGGCAGAGGTCAGCCGCAGATCGGCAGCGGCCCGCGTACGTTCACAGGTGACCGCCTCCCCACCGGCCCGCAGCCGGTAACGGCCCGCGTTCCACGGGCAGAACGCATCCCGCACCTCCACGACCACGTCCAGCGGCGCCGAGTAGCGGCGGACCGCCAGCGCCCGCGGCACGTCCACCAGCCGCACCCACAGATTGTCGACCACCGTGGTGTGAGCCGCGCGCGGATCGGCCAGCAGGTGCTTCAACGGCTCGTCCACCGCGCCGTCGTAGCTCAGGCCGGTGTGGGCGTCGAGGTCGATGAGGAAACGCCACAGCGCGGCGTACGCCTGCCGCGTGGTGGACACGAGCTCCACGACCCGCACCACCTTCTGCCGCGAGCGATAAAGGACATACCCGCTCACCTCCCCGCCCGGCTCGGTGTGCACGGCGAAACGCAACGCCGTCCCGCCGCCCTCACGCACCCGCTCCCCGTCGGCCAGCCGCGCCCGCCAGAACCGCTCCGTCCGGTCCACCCACCCGGCCCCGCCCCGCCGCGCGACGTCGTAGGTCTTCTCCAGCAGCGGCAGCGCCTCCTGCCGGCCCAGCAACCGGATCGTCCCGTCACCGAGATCGGCGCCGGGCCGCAGCGCCATGAACCTCTTGTCCCCCCGGATCTCGGCCACCTGGCTGGCCACCCCGTACCCGAACCGCCCGTAGATCGTCGCCTCGGCCGCGTTGAGCGCCGCCACCGGCTCGCCGCCCGACTCGTACAGGCCGGTGAGCTGCTCGCGCATCATCGCGGTGAGGATGCCGCGGCGCCGGTGCGTCGGCAGCACCGCCACCAGCGTGATCCCGGCGACGGGCACCGTCGCGCCGGGGACCGTCATGACGCGCCCGTAGACGGACGCGCCGCCGACGATGTCCCCGCCGTCGAAGGCGGCCAGCGTGCGGCCCGGATCGAGGGAGACGGCGGCGTTCCTGAGACCGCCCTCGATCCAGTCCTGGCCGTACGTCGTGGTGACCATGCGAGCCCACGCGTCGACCTGATCGGCGGTGATGACCCGCAGCGGGTAAGTCGTTGTCATGCCTCGCAGCCTGACCGGGTAAACAGGCGCCGCGCATCAGGCGATCTGCCTATTTATATGCTGGCGCGGTGGTGGCGGAACGCGTGGTCAGCCCGGTGTTCGTCGGCCGGGGCGAGGAGTCGGCCGCCCTGGCCGCGGCCCTGGAGGCCGCCGTCGGGCAGGGGCCGGCGGTGGCGCTGGTGGCGGGGGAGGCCGGGATCGGCAAGTCACGGCTGCTCGCCGAGTTCGCCCGCTCACTCGGGCCCGGCGTGCGCGTGGCGGAGGGCGCCTGCGCCGAGCTCGGCAGCGACGCCCTGCCGTACGCGCCGTTCGTCACCGTGCTGCGCCGCCTGATCCGCCTGGACGGCGTGCTTCCCGGCCCCTACCGGCAACTGGCCCGCTGGTTCCCCGAGCTCGGCGAGCCGGGCGAGGCGGAAGGCGGCAAGCACCGCCTGTACGAGGAGATCCTCACGCTCGTCGAACGGGTGGCCGCCGACCGGCCCCTCGTCGTCTTCATCGAGGACCTGCACTGGGCCGACGCCGCCACCCGCGAGCTGCTCGGCTTCCTGGCCAGGAACCTCACCCAGCCCGGCGTCCTGCTGGCGATCACCCACCGCCCGCCCGGCCCCGCCGACGGGCAGCTCGGCCCCCTGCTGGCCGAACTCTCCCGGCGCCCGCGCACCACCACGCTGCGCCTGGAACGCCTCGACCGCCACGACGTCGCCCGCCAGCTGGCCGCCATCCTCGGCACCGAACCCGCCGCGGACGCCGTACGCCGCGTCCACGCACGCAGCGACGGCAACCCCCTGTTCGTCGAGGCCCTGGCCCGCGCCGGCGAACGCACCCCCGACAGCCTGCGCGACCTGCTCCTGTACGGCCCCCGAACACTCCCCGGCCCGGCCCGCGACCTGCTCCGCGTCACCTCCGTCGCGGGAGGCCGCGTCGCCCACCGCCTGCTGGCGCGGGTGAGCGGCAAGGACGGCGCCGCACTCGACGCCCTGCTGCGCGAACTCGTCGACCGCAGCCTCCTGCTCACCGCAGGAGACGGCTACGACTTCCGCCACGCCCTCATCCGGCACGTGGTCTACGAGGACCTCCTGCCGGGCGAGCGGGCCCGCCTGCACGCCCGCTACGCCGAAGCCCTGCACGGCACCGGCGCCCACGCCGAACTGGCCGCGCACGCCCACGCCGCCGGCGACCACCGCACCGCCCTGACCGCCGCCTGCCACGCCGCCGACCAGGCCCGCGCCTCCTACGCCTACGAGGAGCAGGTCCGCATGCTGGAGCAGGTCCTGCGGCTGTGGGACCCGGACGTGCCCCTGGGCCGCGACAGGATCGACGTCCTGACCGACGCCGCGCAGGCGTGCATGCTCAGCGGCGACTACGCCCGCGGCATCGGCCACGCCACCGCCGGCCTCGCCGCCGTGGACGGGCGCGGCGATCCGGCGCGGGCGGCGCAGCTGCTGGAGCATCGTGGCAGGCTGCGCCACCGCCTGAACGGGACCGGGGTCAGCGACTGGGAACAGGCCCTGCGCCTGCTGCCCGCCGGCTCGGCCGGTCCCGGTGCGACCGCCGGTGTCCAGCGCGGGCAGTTGCTCGGCGTGCTCGCCATGGGCCTGTTGCCGGAGGAGGACAGGGCCCGCGCCTCGTTCGAGGAGGCGCTGGCCATCGGCGCGCTCACCGGCGACGCCACCGTCACGATCCGCGGCCTGCTCGGCGTCGCGTCCATGACCGGCGACCTCGGCATGCTGGCCGAGGCCCGCACCCTGGCCGGCCGCCTCGACGGCCACGACCTGCTCATGACCGTCCCCATGTACGAGGCCACCCTGCGCACCAAGGCCGGCGACCACCCGCGCGCGGCCGAGGCGGCCCGTGACGGCATCCGTCACGCCCGCCGGTACGGGCTGGGCCGCAGCCGCGGCGCCGAACTCGCCCGTTACGCCGGCCGCAGCCTGGTCCTGTCCGGCCGGTGGGAGGAGGCGGACACCGTCCTGCGTGAAAGCCTCCAGGAGGATCCGCCGCCGCTGTCGCGCCACGCCCTGCTCGTCCTGACCGGCTACCTGGCGCTGCTGCGCGGCGACGTTCCCGCCGCCGCCCGCGCCGCGACAGACGCCGCGACAGACGCCGGGGCCGCGTCCACGGCAGAACCCGCGCCGGGCATCGCCAGCGAGGCCGCGTCCGCCGTAGAAGCCTCGGCCGGTATCGAAGCGGACGCCGGTGCCGGGCACTGCGCCGAGCGCTCCGGCAGTGCGAGCCTGTTTCCCCGCCACCAGCTGCTCTGCCTGCTCGCCGTCGCCCAGGGCGACCCGGAGCGCGCCGACCTGCTCCTGGAGCGGGCCCTGGCCGATCCGGCCCTGTACCGCGTCTACAGCAGCGACGCCCGCCCGGTCCTCATCGCCGGCGCGCTCGTCCAGCGGGCCCGCCTCGCCCACGGTGCCGGCCAGGAGCTGCGGGAGCGGGTGGCGCCGCGCCAGGCCGATCTCGCCGCTGCCGACGCCGCGCTCGGCGTGGACGGGCGGCTCGACCGCGTCTGGCGGATCATGCTGCACGCCCTGATCGGCGACGACGGCTGGGACGACGCCGCACGCGCCTTCCGGGAGCTGCGCCAGCCGTACGAGCTGGCCCAGAGCCTCTACCACGGCGCACGGGCCGCACTGGAGGCCGGTGACCGGCCCGGCGCGACGGCCCGCCTCAGCGAGGCCGCGACGCTGGCCACAGACCTCGGCGCCGCGACGCTCACCCGCGACATCGCCCTACTCACCCGCCCCAGGCAGGCCGCCGACGGGCTCACCGAGCGCGAGCACGACGTCCTCAGGCTGCTCGCCGGAGGGCTGAGCAACCGGCAGATCGCCGCCCGCCTGCACATCTCACCGAGCACGGCGGGCGTGCACGTCTCCCACATCCTGGCCAAACTGGGCGCGGTCACCCGCACCGAGGCGGCGGCCATCGCCTTCCGCGACGGCCTGACCGGCCCCGCCTGACCCGCCGCGCCCTCGCCTGAAGGCGCTCCCGCCGGAAGGCGGCCCGAGCACCGCCCCGCACGCCTCCCCGGCATACCCGGACCCCATACCCGAGGCAGGAACAGGTACCCGAGATCGGCCTTGCCCACCGCGGCCGGGCTGTGGTGCTCGGCCGCCCACCTGAGCTGGACCAGCCCGATCATCTCCCCGCCGAGCTCGACGACGAAGCTCCCGGCCGAGCGCCCCGGCACGTCGGGCAGCTCCCGTTCCAGCTCCGCCCGAGGCCGCGCCCCGGCGAGGTAGGTGTGCACCCGCTGGGACACGAGCAGCTCGAGGAACGTCGTACGGTCGCGCGCCCGCACCCCCAAAATCGGCACTGTGATGACAAAAATCGACATGGTGTAGAATTTCATCGCAGGGGAGCAGCTCAGCCCCCTCGACACCCCGCACGGAGAAAGCGATGCACCACCAGAACTGGCTCATCACCGGCGTCAGCACCGGCCTCGGACGCGCCTTCGCCCAAGCCGCCCTGACCGCCGGCCACACCGTCACCGGCACCGTCCGCACCCATGACGACCTGCGCGCCTTCGAAGCACTCGACCCCGGCCACGCCCACGCCCGCATCCTCGACGTCACCGACGGCGACGCCGTCCCTGCCACCATCGACGACATCGAACACACCATCGGCCCGCTCGACGTCGTCATCGCCAACGCCGGCTACGGCCTGGAAGGCATCTTCGAAGAGACCCCGCTGACCGAGGTCCGGCGCCAGTTCGACGTCAACGTCTTCGGCGCCATGGCCACCCTCCAGGCGGCCCTGCCCCACATGCGCCGGCGCCGCCGCGGCCACCTCATGGCCGTCACCTCCATGGCCGGCCTCATGGCCGTGCCCGGCATGTCCGCCTACTGCGGCAGCAAGTTCGCCCTCGAAGGCGTCCTCGAAGCGCTCGGCAAGGAGGTCGCCCCGTTCGGCGTCCACGTCACCGCCATCGAGCCCGGCAGCTTCCGCACCGACTGGGCCGGGCGATCCATGACCCGCGCCGGCCGCTCCATCACCGACTACGACGAACTGTTCACCCCGATCCGCCAGGCCCGCCGCAAGGCCAGCGGCAACCAGCTCGGCGACCCGGCCAAGGCGGGCGAGGCCGTCGTCCGCATCGCCTCACTCGAACACCCGCCCGCCCACCTCGTCCTGGGCTCCGACGCGCTGCGGCTGATCGGCGCCGCCCGCACCGCCGTCGACGACGACATCCGTACATGGCAGACGCTCTCGCGCAGCACCGACTTCCCCGAAGGCGCCCAGCTCTGATGCCCGCCCAGCACCCCCCGCGCGGCCGCCGCGCCGGCGAGCGCAAAGGCGACCTGCGTGAACGCGCCATCCTCGACACCTGCGAAGCCCTCCTGGCCGGCAAGGGCTACGAGGCGATGACCGTCGGCGACATCGCCCAGGGCGCCGGCATCACCCGCGGCGCCCTGTACTTCTACTTCGGCTCCAAACAGGAAGTCGTCACCGCGCTCGTGGCCCGGACCGTCCAGCACCTGTGGGAACGCTCCCGCGCCACCGCCGCGAGCGACGACCCGCGCCAGGCCATCACCGCCGCCATGCGCCGCACCGTCGAACTGTGGAACGAGCACGGCCTCGTCATGCGCACCGCCATCGACCTGTCGCTGACCGTCCCGGAGATCGGCGACCTGTGGCGCCACACCGCCGACCTGTTCATCACCGCCATCACCGCCGTCCTCCAGAAAGCGGGCGTCCCGCCCGGCACCGGCCCCGGCCAGGCCGCCGCCATGGCCCGCGCCCTGTGCTGGATGATCGAACGCAGCTTCTACCACGCCTCACAGGAACCCGGCGACAGCCTCGAACGCGCGTCGGCGACGTGCGAGCACATCTGGCTGATCACCGCCGGCCTGACCCCCTGACAGCCCGCGATCACAACGGCGCGGAGGAACCCCGCCCCAGCACACAGAACTCGTTGCCCTCCGGGTCGGCCAGCACCACCCACGGCACCTCACCTTGACCCACATCAGCGCTCCTGGCGCCCAGCGCCCGCAACCGGGCCACCTCCGCGGCCTGCTCCTGCCCACCCTCCGGCAGCAGATCGACATGAATCCGGCTCCACACCGGCTCCGCCCCCGGCGCCTGCCGCACGAACTCCAGGAACGGCCCCACATCCCGGCCCGAACGCAGCACCGCCCGATCGTCACCCACCTCGCGCACGACCCAGCCGACCGCCTCACCCCAGAACCCGGCCATCACCCGCGGATCCGCACACCCCACCACCACCGCCGCGATCGGCCCCGTGTCCCGACACCCCTCCCGCGGCTCCCGCACACAGAACACGTTGCCCTCCGGGTCGGCCAGCACCACCCACGGCACCTCACCTTGACCCACGTCCACGGGCGTCGCCCCGAGCTCCCGCAACCGCGCCACCAGCTCCGCCTGATGCCGCGCCGAGACGGTCGCGAGATCGAGATGCACCCGGTACCGCACCGCCTCGGGATCCGCCACCCGTACCAGATCGACATAGAAGCCGTCAGGATCCGGCCACGAGACACCCTCCGGTTCGAGATTGCTCACCCCGGGACCCTCGCTCGACATGCGGTAACCGAGCGCCTGCGCCCAGAACCGGCCGAGCGCCACTTCATCACGGGCCTTGACATTCACCTGAACCAGCCGCAGCGCCATGGCGCCCCACCCTAAGCCCTCCCACCGGGCCACGACCAACCACACGCCCGCCTCCTCGCCCTGATGACACCCGCCACCGCCGCCCGCACGCGCTCAGAACCGGTAGCGGAGAACGCGTGCCCCTTGCCGGGACAAAGCCGTGCTGCGGGCAGTGAGACGGGTCAGCGTACGCAGGGGTTGCGGGAACCGGGCCACTTCCGGAGCGCGGGTGAGGATCTGCTCCTCGACCAGTTCGAGACCGGCGCCCCAGGACTCGGGTTCGCGGGGGTCGTCGAAGCCCTGGGCGGCCCTGATACCGAGCGCCTTGATGGTCGGGTGGTACTTCATGGCCCACGCGGCGAAGCGGGTGTAGCCGTTGAGCGCGAGTTCGCCAGAAGGGAAATGGCTGGTCAGCGCGCGGGTCATCGTGTGGAAGGAGTCGCCGGGCATGAAGGGGAGCAGCCCCTCGGCGACGATCACCGCCGGCCGGTCACCGGGGATGGCCGCGAGCCAGCCGGAGCCGGTGAGGTCGGCTCCGACCAGGTGGGAACGTCCGGGCAGGCACGCGGATCGCAGGCTCACCACTTCCGGGAAGTCGACGTCGAACCAGTCGACGCCGGGCGGGGGATCACAACGGAACATCCTGGTGTCCAGACCGCAGCCCAGATCCAGCACCACACATCCGGGATGAGCGGCGACGAAGGAACGCACGACGCCGTCGAGCTTCCTGGCGCGCAGTGCCGTGGTGACGACGAGGCTGGGCTTGACCTTCAGCTTGGCGAAGTCGTAGTCGATACGGCCCGCCAGATCGGCGGAGAGCCTGTCACCGAGAATCGGGCCGGGCCGGGCGGCGTCCAAGGCCCTGGCGTACAGAGTGAGCAGCAACGTTTCCTGAATCAGCCCGAGCTCGGGTTGCCAGCGGTCCATGGGGGTTCCTTAACGGCGTAGCGGATGACGGGCCGCGAGATTCTGCAGCCACGTCAGGGAGTCGTGGGCGGCCTTGATGCGCTCGGTGCGGTGTCCCTCGCCGCCCGCGATGCCGAGCCCTTCGTCGGCGATCTCGCCGAACGCGCTCAGGCTTTCGAGCTTGCGCTGGATGACCTTCTGCCAGGCGTCGTCCTCGATGCGGTAGTAGGAGACACGATCGCCGGGCCTTCTCACCTTCTTGACCAGGCCGATGGCCGTGAGGAAGCGCATGTTCGAGGTGAGCGAGGCCCGGCTGGCCTGGATCACGTCCGCGATCTGACCGGCGGACTGCTCGGCCGGATCGCAGATCATGAGCCAGCCGAGGATGCGCCCCGTGATGGGCGGCAGCCCCCACTCCTCGACGCAGAAGGCGGCCACCCGTTCCACCCAGCGGAGCAGCCGGTCCTGCTGTTCCTCACCGCTCATCGTCGCGTCCTCCGTTGTTGATCGTGTGCCGGTTCACTGTGTCATGGCGGCCACCGACTCGTAGGAGGGCGCCGGAGTGATGTCCGCGAGCCGTGTCCTACGCAGGTGCAGGTCGAACCAGTCGATCGCGAGCGCCATCGCCTCCTCCAAACCCGGGCCGGTGTAGAGGCCGAGCACGTCGTAGGGCAGCACCACCAGCCGCTTGGGCTCACCCGCCCTGGCGAAGGCGCTCTGCGCCTCCTCGAGCATGTGGTACGGATCCCAGCCACCGTTGGCGACCATCAGCAGCGGCGTCGGCGCGAGCCGGTGGATGAGGTTCTCCGGCGCGAAAGTGAGCAGATGCTCGGCCGAGTCGAGACTCTTCTCGTTGCGGTAGGCGGGAAACAGGCGCGCCGACATGTCCGGGGCGTCCTTCACACTGTCGCCCTCCAGCGTCAGGTGCGGCACCCGAGCGCTCTGCCCGCCCTCGTAGCGCCGCTCCCAATCCTGCTGCAGCCGCTCACGCAACGCGTGGACGCCGGCGCGGCCCAGGAGACGCTCCAGGTACCGCCACCCGTTCCACACACTGGGACTCTGCACCACGACGCACTTGATGCGCCGATCCAGCACGGCGGCCTGGACCGCCACCGAGCCGCCGATGCTCACCCCCCACACCCCGATCCGCTCCGGCCGCACTTCGGGACGGGCCCGCAGGTAGGACACAGCGCTGCGGAAGTCCTCCGCCTGCCGCTCCGGGTAGTCCAGGCCGCGCGGCTCGCCTTCGCTGGAACCGACCGTGCGGTAGTCGATGGCCAGCACCGCGAAACCGGCCTTGACGAAATACGGCGCGAAGAACGCCAGCGCCTCTTTGACCATCACCCCGCTGTGCCCGAGCACCAGCCCGGGGACCGGAGCGCTCGACTCGGGCAGGTAGAGGTCACCCGCGCAGCGGGTGCCGAGACTGTTGAAGGTCACGTGTTCCATCGCTTGCTCCGCAACTGTTGGCTAGTTATTTCAAATATGACTGAAATAACTAGCAATGTCAATCCAGAAGGCCGCACAGGGAAGAGGCGACGCCCCGCCGCGAGGCGGCCCGGGGGAGCCGCACATGACATCTCGCCGGCCTACAGCACCCAATGCGGGGCAAAAGGGACACGCGTTCGCGTGGCGGAGCCTGCCACCCAGCAGGGGAGCGGCCCAGCCCGGCCGCGACCGGAACGCCGTACGGAGCGGGGGAGACGCACACCCGCAACGCCTCGGCAGACCCGCCGATTTCCACAGGTCAAAGCACTGCGACGAGGAGTCACCACCCCAGAAACCGCCCACCCGGCGAGGGCCGGCGAACCGCTGCGGCCGGCGAACCGCAGGGCTCAGCGCATCGCCGCCACCGGGCCGCAAAAACGTGCATTCAGCATGAAATCTACCCATACCATACAGAAGCCCCATTCTGTTCGGTATGACATCGAAGCCTGACCCGGCGCAGGCGAGGGGTCACAGCCGGTTGACGAAGCGGGCGGCGGCGCGCTGGCTCATCCCGGTCTCACCGCGCACGAAGAACACGGCTTCCTGGATCTGGCCGAGCGCTTTCAGCTCGCGCACCTGATCGACAAGATCGACGCTGACGCCGGGACGGTTGCGCGGGCTCTTGGTGAGGCGTACCGCGAGGATGATCAGCCAGATGGCGCCGGCGGTGACGACGGCGGTGAGCGCGACGAGGCTGGGGGCGGCGATGTCGAGCGGGAGCATGCGCTGCGCCTGCCCGCGCGGGCGCGGATTATTCGGACCGTCCGGTGCTTCCGTGGTTGCTTGATAATGAACATTATGTCAAGTAACCGCTGTGAGGAGGGGCCGGACGCTCCCCTCCGGCGGGCGAGCGCCCCCGGCTTCACATCCTCGCCGGGCGGGACGGGTGCGGCGGGTGGGAAGATTTTTCCGCCCTCTCCGAACGGTCTCTGAGGGTGGCGGGGTGGGCTGGGCGGGTGTGGTGAGCGGGGGTTTCGCGGTTGGGCGTGATGGTGTGGCGGGCTCCGGGGGGCGTTGACGGGCGTTTTGACGTTGTGTTGATTCGCTGTCCTTGGCGGGAGATGTGGTTTTAGGGTGGAAGTCCTGCTATTCGCGCCGCGAGAGGAGCAGCACGTGGGGAACCAGTCGGTTTTATGTCCGATGTGTCGGGGGGTTCTGCCCGCTTCCGGTAAGGAGTCGTACACGGCGTCGCGGGGGCGGCTGATCGTGACCAACGGGTACTGCTCGGGCGGGTGTGCCGAGGCGGTGGGTCAGGCGCAGCGGGTGACCCGGCAGCAGGCTCAGGAGGTGACGCAGCAGGTGGCGCGTCCGCGGCCGGCCCCCTCCCCTGCTCCGGCGCCGGTTCCGGTTCCGGCCGCTGCGGGTGCGGGGCGTGCGCCGTTGCGGGTGGTGCGCTGATCTCTGGGGGTGGCCCGTCCGGGAGGGGGACGGGTGGCCGCTCTCTTTCTGTCCGGTACGGCTCGTCGCGCGGGGCGCGGCGGGCCTTTGTCATGGGTGGGAGCCGATTCTCAAGATCCCGGGCCCTCTACGGCTTATGAGCGGCGCGTGGTGGCCGGCTCGCTCAGGGTGCCCTTCTCCCCTGCGCTGGAGCCGGGCCGGGTGACGGAGGGTGCGGAGGTCGTCGCTCGGGTGCTCGCGGTCGCGGGATGGGTTCTCGCTGCCGCAATCGCCGCAGCTGCTGTACGCATGCTCCACCGCGTTCCAAAAGTGGCGGGTCACTGCTGGTGGCGGAGGAGTTTCTCCAGGAGTCGCTGGCGTTCGTCGCGTCTGACGCGCCTGGCACGTCAGGCGGAGGGCATCCTCGTCATCGAGGGCGCACGCCACTACGAGATGTACGACGAGCCCGAGTACATCGCGCAGGCGGTCGGGCGCCTGCGCACGTTCTTCGGCAAGCATCTGGCCTGAGCCTTCAGCCGAGGCGGCTTTCCGGCTCCGTGGGCGCCCCGGCTGAGGGCGGTGGCGTACGGCACCCCGAGGCGCCGGTGTCTAGTGGTGGCCGTCGGTGGTGTGCCAGTAGTCGCGCGTCTGTACGGCGAGGCCGCCCGCGTCGAAGCGGGCGAAGACGCAACCCGCCAGGGTGATGGGGCGGCCGTCGTCGTAGGCGTGCACGCGGAACTCGATGGCGGCCTGGTCGCCGTCGACGACGGGGGTGGCGAAGGTGACGTGGGGGTCGGTCTCGCCGGTGAAGGACCAGGTGATGTAGTCGGCGATGGCCTGCCGGCCGTGGTGCGGGGGGCGGAAGGGCATGCTGGTGTGGACGGCGTCGTCGCGGTAGAGGGCGGTGATGGCGGCGACGTCGTGGTGGGTCCAGGCGTGCTGCCAGGTGTCGGCGAAGCGCCGGGCGGCGGCGCGGGTGTCCATAGGCGGCCTCGCGTCCATGAGCGGCGTCGCGTCTGCGGGCAGTGTCGGGTCTACGGGCGGTGTCATGGGGTGGCCGGGCCGGGGTAAGGGCGGGTGGCGGTGACGCTGGTCAGGGGCAGCGGCCCGTACAGGTGGGGGAAGCCGTCCTCGACGCGGACGTCGAGACCGGCCGGGTCGATGTCGAGGACGATCAGCGGTTCGGTGAGGTGGCCGTAGAAGGCGGTGTGGACGCCGTGCAACTGGGCCAGGTCGCGGCTGCAATGGATGTAGCCGACCTGGTCGAGGGTGCGGCCGAGGGTGGAGATGCGGTACTCCCCCGCGGCGCGGGCGTTGTCCCAGTCGGTGCGCAGGGCGAGGTGGTGGATCATGGTGTCCGTTCGCTGAGGGAGGGACGGGCCGCGCCGCCCCCGGCCGGCCAGGCGCGCGGGTCCGCTGTGCTTCAGTGGCCGCCGGCGAGGTTGAGGACGACGACGCCGGCGATGATGAGCAGGATACCGCCGGCCTTGACGAGGGTGAGGGTCTCGCCGAGGAAAGCGGCCCCGATGAGAGCGATGGCGGCCGTCCCGGCGCCGGACCAGACGGCGTAGGCGGTGCCGACGTCGAGCTGGAGCTTCAGGACGCGGGCGAGCAGCAGGAAGGAGATGATGTAGCCGGCGGCGACGGTGATGCTCCAGCCGAGGTGGGTGAAGCCGTTGCTGAGTTTGAGCGCTGTGGTGGCGACCACTTCGGAGGCGATGGCGAGGGCGAGCAGGATCCAGGCCATGTGCGGGGCTCCAGACGAAGGCGGGATGGGGCGGGTGTGCCGCCAGTATCGTGGGTCCGCTCCCCCGCGCGGGCGGGCGGGGTTGGGGGGAACGGCTTGAAAACGGAGTCGAATGCGTGTTCCACTGGTGATGTGGGTTGGGACGCGCTTGCGCTTGTCGACGCCGCCGATGAGCGTCCGCTGATCGAGCGGCGCGCGGTGGTGCGCGACGGCTTCTACGAGATGCAGGCCCGCACCGTGATCGAGCGGGTGCCGCAGGTCGCGGGCATCGCCCAGCGGTGGGCGGTCTCCCCCTACCGTGGTTGCGCCCATGCCTGCCGCGGCTGCGGCGCCCGCGCGGGTCACCGCCGGCTCGGCCTCGATGCGGGTGCCGACTTCGACACCCGCATCGTGGTCAGGCCCAACGTGGTCGAGCGGCTGCGGGCCGAGCTGACCCGCTGGGACGGCGCGGAACTCGCGGTCGGGCTGAGCGGCGACTGCTACCAGGCGGCGGAGGAACGCTACCGGCTGATGCCCGGCGTGATCGGGGCGCTGGCGGGCGCGGGGGCGCCGTTCACCGTCTACACCAAGAGCGCGCTGGTGCTGCGGGACGCGGAGCTGCTGGCGCGGGCGGGCGCGCGGGTGGCGGTGTCGATCGCGTTCGTGGACGAACGGATCCGGCGCGCGGTCGAGCCCGGAGCGCCGTCGGCGCAGGCCCGGCTGGAGCTGGTGTCGGCCCTGGTGGAGGCGGGGGTGGAGTGCCGGGTGCTGATGTCGCCGGTGCTGCCCTTGCTGAGTGACGCGGCCGACCAGCTCGCGGCGACCGTACGGCGGATCGCGTCGGCGGGCGCGGCCGCGGTGGAGCCGGTGGTGCTGCGGCTGCCGCCGGGCACCCGGGAGTGGTACCTGAGCTGGCTGCAGGAGGCGCATCCGCAGCTGGTGGAGCGGTATGAGGAGCTGTACGACCGGGCGGGGCTGCCGTCCGAGGGGTACGAGGGGCGGATCACGGGGCAGATCGCCCAGTTGTGCCGCATGTACGGGATGGGGTGCGGGGCGCCCGTGGCCGAGCGGCGTGAGCCGGTGGCGGCGCAGCTGGCCCTGGTGTGATCGTCGCGGCTGAGTGTGGATTTCTGCGCAGACCGGCGCCTTGACCGGCTCTAGCGTCGGCCTGGTCCAGATCGCAGGATTCCACGAGAGGAGAGACCTCATGACCGCGAAGGCCATACGTCGTGGCCTCGCCGTCGCCGTCGCATCCCTCGCCGCCGCGGGCGTCCTCGGGGCGCCTGCCGCGAGCGCGTCGGCTCATCCGGTGCCGGGATGCACGAGCAGGACGTACCCGGGGTATCAGGTCCGGCACGTGCACCTGTACCTGAGCGATCCGGCCGTGGCCGTGTGCAAGGCGTTCAAGCGGATCGGGGGCGGCAGGTTCCAGGTGTTCTACAAGATCAAGGGGCGCGGCGGCCCCCGGCAGGCGCAGGTCCGCAACGACGGGACGCTCGTGCGCACGTACTTCGTGCGCGGCGGAACGGGGACGATCAGGGGCCGGCTGCAGGGGCAGCGCACGTTCTTCCGGGCGTGCCGCCCGGACGGCACCGTGTGCGGGCCGTGGCTGTGACGCCCGCCCGCGAAACGGCCGCGATCGCGTAGACCGGCCCGACGGTGCGCCGCGCGTTCCTGGAGGGGGCGTGCGGCGCCGGCCGGGTCAGGGGGCGGCGGCCGGGGTGGAACGGGTGACGAGATGGTCGAGGGAGATGCCGAGCACGTCGGCCAGAGCCGCGATGGTGAAGAACGCCGGTGTCGCGATCCGGCCGGTCTCGATCTTGCGGAGCGTCTCGGCGGACATGCCGGCGGCCGCGGCGACCTCGACGATGCTCCGCTCCGCCCTGGCCCGTCGCAGCACCATGCCGAGCTGCTCGCCACGCAGGCGTTCTTCAGGGGTCAGCGGGGGTCGCACCATGACACCCATGCTATACCCCGGGATAGAAATACCGGACCAGACCGGTAGCCGCCCTCCCCCGGCGAACGTCACACCGGCCGGGGTCAGCGGTCGAACCAGCGGGCCGCGGGCGCGGTGAGCAGCGCGCCGGCGACCCCCAGCGGCAGGAGCACGCTCAACGGCAGCGACGCCCACATGACGGTCTCCGCCAGCAGCATCGACACCAGGTTGCCGACGCCCAGGATCGCTTCCACCGCCACCGCCGCCCACCGTACGAACGACCGCCGCGACCCCCACCGCACAACCAGCCACACCATCACCACCAGAACGACGGCCGGTAGCAGGAACAGCAGCAGGAACAGCGACGGGGCGCCCGCCGCGGCCGCCAGCACCCCGCCCATCACGACCAGCCCCAGCACACTGGCGACCACCTGCACGATGAGCACCACCCGCGCGGTCCGCACGAGAGCGGGCATGGGCTCCACCGGGACACCGTCGCTCGTCACCCGATCATTCTGCCGCACCCCCGCCCCACCCGGCGCGGGGCGGGGAACCGGGCAGGAATCGAGAAGCACCCCGCACCGGCCCGCGCCTAACGTGAGGGCCATGGACATCACCATCCACGCCAGCTTCCTGCCGCACGACGACCCGGACGCCTCCCTGGCCTTCTACCGCGACCTGCTCGGCTTCGACGTACGCGACGACATCGGCTACAACGGCCTGCGCTGGATCACCGTCGGCCCCGCCGGCCGCCCCGGCGCCTCCCTCGTCCTGCAACCGCCCGCCGCCGACCCCGGCATCACCGCCGCCGAACGCGCCACCATCGCCCAGATGATGGCCAAGGGCACCTACGCCGGCATCCTGCTGGCCACCGACGACCTCGACGGCCTGTTCGAACGGGCGCGCGCGGGCGGCGCGGAGGTCGTGCAGGAGCCGGTCGAGCAGCCGTTCGGGGTACGTGACTGCGCTTTCCGCGACCCGGCCGGCAACATGGTCCGCGTCCAGCAACGCTGATCCCCCTGCGCAGTGCACGCCACCCGCCCGCCGGGCGCCGGGCCCAACTCGCCGGTCCAGAATTGACGGGGCCGTGTGGGAGGGTGGCGCCACCGGCGCCGGCCCCGGCGGCCGGGCACACCCCCCCTGCGTGAGAGAGGCGCCTTCCGTGCGAGGTCCCGGCCGTGCCCACCCCACCGGCGGCAACCCGGACCGCGGCGGCGCCGGTGAGGAGGACCGTCCGCGCCCGAAGGCCGGGGCGCGGATCGCCTCCGCCTTCTCCCCCCTGGCCGCGCCCGGCTTCCGCCGCTACTACCTCGGCCAGACCGCCTCCTTCTTCGGCGACGCCCTGACCCCGCTCGCCGTCGCCTTCGCCGTGCTGCACCTCACCGGCTCCGCCGCCGACCTCGGCATCGTGGTCCTCAGCACCCGGCTGCCGATCATCGCCCTGACCCTGCTCGGCGGAGCAGCCGGCGACCGCTTCTCCCGCCGCTCCGTCATGCTGACCGCCGACCTCACCCGCCTGGCCGCCCACGGCGCCACCGCCGTGCTCCTGCTGACCGGCAACGCGCACCTGTGGACGCTGGTGGCCCTGCAACTGATCGCCGGCGCCGGATCGGCGTTCTTCAACCCGGCCGCCGTCGGGCTCGTCGCCTCCCTGGCCGGCAAGGAGGACCTCCAGGCGGCCAACAGCCTCCTCTCGATCTCCCGCAGCACCGTGTCGATCGTCGCGCTGGGCGTCGCCGGAGCCCTCGTGGCGTGGGCCGGGCCGGGGTGGGCGATCGCGATCGACGCGATGACGTTCGCGGTGAGCGCCGCGTTCCTGGCCCGGCTCCCCCGCGACCTCCCCGAGGGCGGACGCGTCCCGGCCCGCGGGCTCCTGGCCGGCATCGGCGACGGGCTCGCCCAGGTGCGCGGGCGCACCTGGCTAGGGGTGTGGATCGTCCACCTCGCCGTCGCCAACGCGTTCGTGATCTCGCCCATCCTGGTGCTCGGCCCGTACGTCGCCGACCGCTCCCTCGGCGGCGCACCGGCCTGGTCGGCGATCGGCATCGCCTACGCCGCCGGCGGGCTGGCCGCGGGCGTCGTCAGCGCGCACTGGCGGCCCGCCCGCCCCATGGTGGCCGCCCTGCTGGCGTTCCTGCTGATCGCCCCGTTACCGGCCCTGCTCGCCGTGCCCGCGCCCCTCTGGCAGCTCATCGTCGCGGCCGTCGCCGCCGGCGGGCAGGTGACGGTGCACAACGTCATCCAGACCACGGCCCTCCAGCGGCACCTGCCCGCCGATGCCGTCGCGCGGGCGGCCTCCGTCAGCATGCTCGGCGCTCTCGTGGCGGCGCCCGTCGGCATGGGGCTGGCCGGGCCCGCGGCCTCCTTCTTCGGCACGCGGCCCGTGCTGATCGCGTGCGCCGCGACCGCCGTGCTCATCACCGCCGTCACCTTGCCGGTGCCGGCGGTCTGGCGGATCCGGGACGACTCCAGCCCGGTCCCGTCAGCGTCCGGGTGATAACGCGCAGAATGATGCAGGCGTGCGCCCGGGTAATAACTGGTGCTCCAGGCACACGGCGGATCCGTGGCCGAGCTGCGCGCGTCCGCGCGGGTCCGCGCCGTTCGCAGTCATGGTGTCCGGGCGGCGGGCAGGCTCGTTCGCCCGGCCCGCGGGCTGCGGGACCACCGCACCCGCTCCTGCCCTGACGGCTCCGCCCGAGCCCGGCCCGGCAGGCCGTAATAATCCGGTGGCCGGTCGCGTCCCGCGGCCGAGCCGCCGCAGCCGGGCAAGAAGCCGGCCCCGCGGGCGCGCGCTTTCCCCGGCATCCGCCACCGGGCGTCCCCGGCCGGCCCGTACGAACCTGTCCGGACGGTCACCGGGCCGCCGCCCGGACGGACCTCCTCCAGGACGGGCCCCGCGCCGCACACCGGCGCGCCCCGCCACAGTTCTTCTCGCGAGCACAGGCGATAACTCCACTCCATCAGCGCCCGCACCACCCGCGGCCAGGGCGGCACGGCCCCGGACCCCGGACAGCGGCAGGCGGGAACGGTCAACGACCCAGGACGAAAGCGCACAGGGCACGACGAAGCGGAGCCCGGCCCCGGCCACCTCGTGCCGGCGCCCGACGAAACGTCTCACCTCGGCCGGCCGGTCGCCCGCACGGCGCCCCCGGGAGGTCCTGATCGTCACCGCTGTCATGGTGCCTTCTGCCGACGCGGGAAGCGGGTCGCCATCTGCGCCGCGACCCCGTCGTCGCACCCAGGCTATGTCCCCGCGACGGCGCGAGTGTCCCCTGGTCAAGAAGCCACAGCAAGTTTTGACCTGGTCATGAGGTTCGCCCGGTAAGCCGTTGAATCCGGCGCTCCCCGGCTTGACCCGCACGCCACGTCACCCGGCAAGCTGGACCCTATGAGCCACTCCGTCGGACGGGTCGCCAGGATCGCCCGCATCACCGTACGCACCCTGCACCACTACGACGAGATCGGCCTGCTCACCCCCAGCGAACGCACCAACGCCGGCTACCGCCGCTACACCGACGACGACCTCACCCGCCTGCAGCAGATCCTCCTCTACCGCGAACTCGGCTTCCCCCTCGACGAGATCGCCGTCATCCTCGACGCCCCCCACACCGACGAACTCACCCACCTGCGCCGCCAGCACGAACTCCTCACCCGCAAGGCCGAGCACCTGCACGAGGTCATCCAAGCCGTCGAACGCGCCATCCACGCCCGCCAGGCCGGCATCTCCCTCACCCCGGAAGAACGCTTCGAGATCTTCGGCCACTTCCGGCCCGAGGACCACGACGCCGAGGTCGAACGCCGCTGGGGACACACCCCCCAGTACGAACAGAGCCGCCAGCGCGTCGCCTCCTACACCAAGGCCGACTGGCTCCAGCTCAAAGCCGAGTCCGAGGCCATCAACGACGACTTCGTCGCCGCCTGCGAGGCCGGCCTGCCCGCCGACGGCCCCCACGCCATGGACCTGGCCGAACGCCACCGCGGCCACATGAACCGCTGGTTCTACGACTGCGACCACGAGTTGCACGCCTGCATCGGCGACCTGTACGCCGAAGACAGCCGCTTCATCGAGACCTTCGACGCCCTCCACCCCGGCCTCGCCGCCTACCTCGGCCATGCCTTCCGCGCCAACGCCCGCCGCGCCGCCACCTCCTGACCCCATTACATGCACTTGCGGGCATATAACCAATCCGGTATGTTCACCGCCATGCCCTTCGACGTGCTAGCCGAACCCGCACGACGCCACATCCTCGACCTCCTCCTCCAACGCCCCCACCAGGTCAACGAACTCACCCACCACCTCGGCCTCACCCAACCCGGCACCTCCAAACACCTGCGCGCCCTGCGCCAAGCCGGCCTCGTCACCGTCCGCAAAGACGCCCAACGCCGCTGGTACGAACTCCGCCCCCAACCCCTCGCCGAAATCGACGCCTGGCTCACCCCCTACCGCCACCTCTGGAACACCACCCTCGACCGCCTCGAAACCCACCTCGACACCATGCGAGACCACCCGGGAGACCACACCCCATGAACGAGACCCTCACCCTCCATCCCGACGGCCGCACCACCCTCCAACTCCAGCGCCGCCTCCCCCACCCACCACAAAAGGTCTGGCGCGCCATCACCACCCCCGAGCACCTCTCCGCCTGGTTCCCCGCCGACGTCACCATCGACGGCGACCGCATCACCTACGGCTTCGGCCCCGACGGCCGCATCACCGAAAACGACCCACCCCGCACCTTCGCCCACACCTGGGGCGACGACGAACTCCGCTGGCACCTCCAGCCCGACGGCGAAGCCACCCTGCTCACCTTCACCCACACCTTCACCGACCGCCACGGCGCCGCCAGCTTCGCCGCAGGCTGGCACACCTGCATCAAGGCCATGCTCGCCCACCTCGACGACCGCCCCATCCGCCTGCCGCAAACCCCCGACCCCGCCACGTCCGCACACCTGCACGAGGACTACATCGCCATCCTCGGCCTGCCCTCCACCACCCTGCACACCACCGCCGACGGCCGCGCCGGCGTCCGCGTCGAACGCCAGCTCACCCGCCCCGCCCAAGACGTCTGGCACCTCCTCGGCGGCGCCGCCGCGCGGACCGGCAGCCCGCCCCCCGAGGCGTTCACCGTCCCCGGCCTCAAGGCCGGGCCCGTCACCCGCGCCGAGACCGCCGAGTTGCTCGCGTACGACACCCCGGAAGGCGGCGTGCGCTGGGAGTTCGCCGAGGGCACCGGGCAGGGCCCCCGCCTCGTCGTCACCCACACCGGCGACACGGCCTTCCTCGACGCCTGGCGCGTCCGCGTGGAAGACCTGGCGGCCTCCCTTGTCGAATAGGGTTTTCGGCTGTCAGGGTGTCTGTGTTTTGCGTCCACCCTCGGCCTTTACACTGTAGATCACTACGTGGTGAGGCTCAGCGCGGCCGCCGTCACCGCCCGCGCCCGCTCCGGCGCCACCAGCAGATCCGTCGAATCCGTCAGCTGATCCACGCACCCCAGCAGCGGCAGCCCGGCCACCGCCACATCCCCCACCGCCGCCATCAGCGCCCCCGCGAACCGCTCCCCGTCGATCACCCGGAACGGCCGCTCGAAGAACGGCCGCACCCGATCGTCCAGCCGCTCGGCCAGCCCCGCCCGGTTCTGCCAGCCCGCCACCCGCGCGTACGCGGCCGACAGCCCCTCCTCCCGATCCCGCCACGACCGCGCCGCCACCGCCGACCCCAGCGACTCGGCCAGCTCCGCCGAGCCCGGCATCCGCGCCAGCGCGCTGCCCAGCCATTTCGCGTACGGCGGATAGCGGCGGCGCAGCAGCAACGCCAGCCGCATCACCTCCCGCGCCAGCCGCGCCCCCACCACGGCCGAGCCCAGCTCGTCACCCACCTCCGCGCACCGGCCGGGGAACGGCTCCTCCTGCCAGATCCGGCGCCACTGACAGGCCAGCACGTACCGCCACACGTCCTGCGGATACCAGCGCAACGCCGCCCTGGCCGCCTCCAGCCCCCGCTCCCCCAGCCCGTCGCAGAACACCTCGCCCCGCGTCACCTCCGCCAGGCGCTGCCACGGCACCGACAGCCAGTCCAGCAGGCTCACCCCTTCGCGCGGATCGAAACCGAGCCGCCCGCGCAGCCACCCGCCCAGCTCCGTCACCGTCACCCCGGGCCGCACCGCGCCGTGGTAGCCGAACACGGTGGGATAGCCGGCGAAGCGTTCCGGCAGCCCCGCCGCCACCTTCGCCTCCACCTCGGCCACCCGCTCCCCCGGCACGAACAGCAGCACCCTGGGACCCCAGTCATGGTCCGCCGAACGCGCCGTGTCGAACTCCAGCACCTCCGAGCCGGGCCCGATCAGCGCCGCCCCGTGCGCGACCCCCGTCAGCAGAGGGGCCACCACTTCGCCGTAGAAGGCGCGCGACAACTCGATACCAGGTACAAAATCGGACATCACTCCGCCAACTTTGCACCAGCGCTTCCGGAACCACATCCGGTTTTTCCGCCGCCGCCCGGGACCGCCGCCCAGGGCACCGTGACCAGGCGTGGCCGGGACGCGGTCGGGGCGGCGGTCGGGGCGGCGGTCGGGGCGGCGGTCGGGGCGGCGGTCGGGGCGTGGTGAGTCGTGGTGCGTACGAGTGGTCAGGGGGCGACGTGCGCGGCCATCACCGGCCGCCGCCGGTAGCCGATCCGCTCGTACACGCCGATCGCCGCGGCGTTGACGTCGTCCACCATCAGCGCGGCCCGCCCGTACGCCGCCACCAGCTCCAGCGACAGCCACCGGCACACCCGCTCGGCCAGCCCCCGCCCCCGGAACGCCGAAGTGGTCGCCACCCCGGCCAGCAGGCCCACCGTCGGAGCCGACCACGCGTCGGCCGCCACGGCGGCGATCACGCCGTCGACGCGCACGCCCGCCCACCGGCTCACCCCCGCCGCTCCTGGAACGGCGTAGGAGTGCGGCGCCGCGGCCGCCAGCAACGCCGCGACCTCGCCCTCCGCCTCCACCCAGCCCACCTCGTCGCCCTCGCCAGAGACGGGAGAACGGACAGAGGCGAGGGCGGCGGCTGGGGCTGCTGCGGGCAGGCTCATCCACGAGAACCGGCCGGCCTCGTCCACCCCGTCCAGCTTCGCCGTCACCGCGCCCATCAGCTCCACCTCCCCCAGCGGCCGGTACGAGGGCCCCAGCTCACCCAGCGCGTGCCGTACCAGCTCCACCGCACACGAGGCGTCACCCCACACCGCCAGCCGGTCACGCCGCGAGATGTCGGGGCTGCCCGCCACGACCGCGTCACCCAGCGCCCAGGCCCGGCCCGCGCCGGTCAGGCCCTGCGCCGCCCACATCACCAGGTCGTCGTCATCGCACGCCGAGCCGAGCTCGCGGACGGAGCGCAGCTCGGTGATCACAGGATCGCGCCGGGACGGTACGCGGCCGCCTCCGGATGCGCCGCCACGACCTCGCCCACGGCCCGCGAGACCGCCTCCACCTGATCGGCCGCCGCCCCCGTGAACGACACCCGGTCGGCCAGCAACTCCTCCAGCCGCTCCCGGTCCAGCGGGAACCGCTCATCGGCGCCGAGGCGATCCAGCAGCTCGTTGGCCGCCCCGCGCGAACGCATCGCCAGCGCCGCCGCCACCGCGTGCTCCTTGATCAGCTCGTGCGCCTGCTCGCGGCCCACCCCGGCCCGCACCGCCGCCATCAGCATCTTCGTCGTGCCCAGGAACGGCAGGTAGCGGCTCAGCTCGGCGGCGATCACCGCCGGGAACGCCCCGAACTCCTCCAGCACCGTCAGCATCGTCTCCACCAGCCCGTCGAAGGCGAAGAACGCGTCCGGCAGCGCCACCCGGCGCACCACCGAGCAGGACACGTCGCCCTCGTTCCACTGATCGCCGGCCAGCTCGCCCACCATGGAGGCGTAACCGCGCAGCACCACGGCCAGGCCGTTGACCCGCTCGCAGGAGCGGGTGTTCATCTTGTGCGGCATCGCCGAGGAGCCGACCTGCCCCTCCTTGAAGCCCTCCGTCACCAGCTCCTGGCCGGCCATCAGCCGGATCGTCTTGGCCAGCGACGACGGCGCCGCCGCCAGCTGCACCAGCGCGGTGACGACCTCGAAGTCCAGCGAACGCGGATAGACCTGCCCCACGCTGGTGAAGCGGTGCTCGAACCCCAGATGAGCGGCCACCCGCCCCTCCAGCTCGGCCAGCTTGCCGCGGTCGCCGCCGAGCAGGTCGAGCATGTCCTGAGCGGTGCCGACCGGGCCCTTGACGCCGCGCAGCGGATAGCGGGCGATGAGCTCCTCCAGCCGCCGGTAGGCGACCAGCAGCTCGTCGGCCGCCGTGGCGAACCGCTTGCCCAGCGTCGTCGCCTGCGCCGCCACGTTGTGCGAACGACCCGCGATCACCGTCGCCTCGTGCTCCTCGGCCAGCGCCGCCAGCCGGGCCAGCAGCGCCACCACCCGGTCGCGCACCAGCAGCAGGCTGTCGCGCACCTGCAACTGCTCGACGTTCTCGGTCAGGTCACGCGAGGTCATGCCCTTGTGCACCTGCTCGTAGCCGGCCAGCGCGTTGAACTCCTCGATGCGGGCCTTCACGTCGTGCCGGGTGACGCGCTCGCGCTCGGCGATGGAGTCGAGGTCGACCTGCTCGACCACCTTCTCGTAGGCGGCCGGCGCACCCTCGGGCACCGCGACCCCCAGCTCGGCCTGCGCCCGCAGCACCGCCAGCCACAACCGCCGCTCAGCGATGATCTTGTATTCGGGCGACCACAGGCGGGCCAGCTCCGCCGAGGCGTAGCGGCCGGCCAGGACATTCGGGATACGCGGCTTCGACGTCACGTCGCACAAGTCTATTCACCCCGCCCGGCCACCGGATCAGCGGCCAACTGCAGAACGTACGCTTCGTCCAGGCTGACGCGACCACGTGGAAGCCTCACGACGGCCACCCGTACGACGTGGTGCGAGGAGCGGCTGGGCGCCTGGCTGATCGCCCGCGGGGCTGACCGAGGTGAAGGTGACCCGCGCCCCGCTGCACCTCCCCCTGGACGCCGCGCTCGCCTGGCAGGTGGCGCTGGGCAGCGGCTTTCGCGGCATGCTCGCCGGGCTGCGGGATTCCGCCGTCGAACGGGTGCGCACGACCCTCGCGCAGCTTCTCGCCGAGCGGAAGATGGCCGAGCTGGACGCCACCTCCCTCATCGGGTCGGGCCTGCGCCCATGACGGGCGGCAACGCGGGCTCTTGACGGCTGCTTCCTCGTGTCCGTAATCTCACAAAATGATTATGATTATCACTCTAATTCGAGAGGGTGCGCGTGGCCGACGAGTATGAACGATCAGCGGAGTTCATCGATGTGATGATCGCGCCGCACTGGGCGGTCCTGGGGCCACCGCTGGAAGAGGCGTTATGCGGCGTCACCGATCCGGTGGTGGACGTCGGGGCCGGTGGAGGACACGGCACCCGGATGATCGCCAAGGCGTGTGATGGAGAGATCGTGGCGGTCGAGCCGTCACCGGGTCTGCGGTCCGTCCTGATGGCCCGGGTGAACGAGGCCGCCGAACTGCGTGACCGGGTGACCGTGCTGCCGGAAGGCCTGCTCGACGCCGGCCTGCCGCACCGGCTCGGCGCCGTCGTCGCCATGAACGTCCTCGGCCACTTCCCCCCCGCCGACCGGCAACGCATCTGGGCCCTGCTCGCCGAGCGCCTCGTGCCCGGCGGCCGGGCGGTGCTCAACCTGCAACCCCCCACCGAACCGGCGGCGGTGCCGCAAACCCGGTCCGCCGACCTACGCCTGGGGAGACGCCGCTACGAGGGCTGGGCCCGCGCCGAACCCGCCGGTCCCGACCGCGTCACCTGGCACATGACCTACCGCACCCACCACGACGACCAGCTCGTCGGCGAGGTGACCGCGGCCTACGACTGGTGGGTCCTCGACGAGCGACAGCTCACCGCGGAGCTCGCCCGGTACGACCTCAAGCCCGTTCGCACCGGCCCCGCCGAACTCGGCATGTACCTCATCAGCAGAGGAGACGCGTGATGTACGAAGTGATCGTGGTCGGCGGCGGGCCGGCAGGGCTCAGCGCGGCGCTGGTGCTGGGCCGCCAGCGCCGCCGCGTCCTGGTGGTGGACGCCGGGCAACCCCGCAACGCGCCCGCCGCGGAGATGCACATGTACCTCGGTAGGGACGGCGGGTCCCCTGCGCGCCTGCTGTCAGACGGGCGCGCGGAGCTCGCGGTGTATCCGACGGTGGAGTTCCGACAGGGACGCGTGACCTCAGTGGCAGGTGAGTCGGGTCGCTTCACGGTGATTCTGGCGGACGGGGAACGCGTCGAAACGTCACGCCTGATGCTGACGAGCGGACTGACCGACCAGCCTGCCGATGTTCCCGGGCTGGCTGAGCGGTGGGGTAAGAGCGTCTACCACTGCCCCTTCTGCCACGGTTACGAAACGAACGGCAAGGTGCTCGCCGTCATTGGCAACGGCGCCGACGCGATGCTGGCGGCCTACGTCGCCGACCGCTACAGCGACGACGTGGTCCTGTGCACGAACGGTCCTGCCGCCATGCCGGAGCCCGTCGCCGAAGTCGTCAAGGCCCGCGGCATCCCGGTGAAGGAGACGCCCCTCACGGGCATCGACGGCGAGCTGGACGCGCTGACCCTGCGGTTCGCCGATGGGACGGCTCTGACACGCGAGGCCGTCTACCATCGCGCCCCCACCCGGCCGAACACCGAGCTGGCTGTACAACTCGGCTGCGAGCTGCTGCCGGACGGCTGTGTCAAGGTGGACGAGTACGGCCGGACCGGCGTCGCCGGTGTCTACGCGGCCGGCGACGCCGCCCATCTGAAGGCCGTGCCGGATCCGGTGACACTGGTGGGCCCGAGCGCCGCCGACGGCGTACGGGCGGCCGTGTGGCTGGAGCAGGAACTGTTCCGTGCGGGGCTGCCGGTGGCGCTAGGTTGAACGGAGGGGCGGGAAACCGCCCCTCCGTTCAGAGCTTCGCTGCGACGAACAGGTGCTGAGCCGGGGCAGCCAGCGGCGAGGCGGCTCCCGGCAGTTCCAAAATCGGGCGCAGTCCTGCCTCGGCCAGTTCCGCCGGCAACTCCCGCCCGGTGAAGAAGACACGGCCCCTGCCGCCGCGCCGGTCGCCCATGCCGAGGTCCGGCTGACCCTCGCGCGGGGACATCAGGAACTGCATCGTGGCGAGCACTAGGTAGTGCTCGCGAATCGCCTCAGTCACCACCACCAGGCCACCCGGCGCCAGCAGTTCCCCGATCCAGCGCAGCGACCGGCCCGCGTTCCGCGCGCAGTGCAGGACGTTGGCCGCGATCACCACATCGACGCCGCCGCGTCGTGCTCCCTGGGCGACGAGATCGGCGTTGATGTCCAGCAGCGCGTAGCGCAGCCGGTCGCCGAACCGGTCCTTGGCCGCCATGGTGAAGAATCGCGACACGTCGGAGAACAGGTAGTCCACCTCCGAGTTCCCGAGCCCGTCCAGCGCGGCCATGGTGCTTCCTCCGGCTCCCCCGCCGAGTTCCACGACACGTAGCGGCCTCGCCCGAGTGCCCGCGGCGCGGGCGAGGACGTGCCCAAGGGCGGCGTTCAGGTAGGTGTTGCTGACGTTGTGCTGGTCCTTGCTGAGCGAGGTGAGCAGGTCGCCATCGGGAAAGAGCAGCGCCTGGGCCGGGATCTCGTCCCGCAGCAGCTCGGGCAGGTGGGTCAGGGCGGTGCGGAAGAAGACCGCCATCTCGTCGGGGTAACCGAGCGCGGCGCAGGCGCGTGCAAGGTCGTCCCCGTCGTCCCGGGCTCGGTCCGGAACGGCCGTGACCTCGTACCGGCCGCCGGAGTCACGTCGCAGGAGCCCTTCCGCGCTGAGGACCTCCAGCCAGCGTCTGACGATCCATTCATGCCGTGGCGCCGTGCCGAGTGCCGCGATGAGATCCTCGGCCGTCCGTGAGACCCTCTGGGGCAGGACACCGCTCATCAGGGTGACCAGTGCCCGCAGGGCGATCTCGTCGAAGGTCCGGATGGCGTGCGGGAGGTGCGCCAGCGCAGGGTCGGGCACCGGTTCCGCCGCCTGATCGGCGGGCAGGCGCGCTCCCGTTCTGCCGGTCCGCGCGAGCGCGAGGCGTCCGGCTCGGTCGGCTTCCGCGGCATCCTCGGCCAAGCTGATGGTGTCCCGGCCCGCGCCGTCGGGAATCCGCGCGGCCAGCTCCCCGGGAACCGGCAGTCCGGCGCGGCGGAGCTCTCGCCTGGCCACCTCGACGAGCCTCGCGCGGGCGAAGGCGCCCAGCGGCTCGTGTGGCCTGCCCACCCCGGCCAGCGAGTCGACGGGCATGGCGGCGGCCCAGGCGGGCGCCGCGACCTGCAGAAGCGTCGGGTCGGCGGGATCAAGGAGCACGGCGCTGCCGGTGCCCTCCAGCATCGAACGCAGGCTCGTCCCCGACTCCGCTCCCGGAACGGGCCGGAGCAAGCCGTTGGGAATGCCCGTCACCCGGACGGGATCGTCCCCGGCCGCCAGCGCGGCCAACGCAGCCGCCCGGTCGGGTCCCAGCTCGTTCCAGGCGTGCACGGTGGCCGCGGGGCTCGCCGGCGCGTCCACGTGCAGCACGGCGTCGAACCGGTACCGGGTCAGCTCGGTGTCGGCTGTCAGAGTCTTGGCGTGGAAACTGATGGTGACCCGCCTGTTCGTGCCCGCGGCAACGGCGGCCAGCGTCGCCGGGTCGAAGAGCAGCTCGGTGTCGGCTGCGGCCCGCTGCTCGGCCGCGTCCGCCGTCGGTTCCAGGCGGCGGCAGTGCTCCCCGAGCAGCCCGGAGTGACGTACGTCGCCGACGATCACGACTCCTCCGGGGGCCACGGCGTCGATCGCGTCGCGAAGCACGGCCGCCAGGTACGCCACGCTCGGGAAACACTGGGTGACGGAGTTGAGCAGCACGCAGTCGGGCCGTTCGCCGAGGCCGGCCAGGGCGGACCGGACCGCCTCGCCGTTGATCTCGTGCGCCGCGGCTCGGACCACCTTGACGCCGGGCAGCCCGAGCGCGTCGAGGCGGGCCACGACCGGCTCGGCGATGTCGGTCCCCACGTAGCCCTTGAGGTGAGGGTGGAGGCGGTGCAGCAGCATCCCGGTTCCGCAGCCGAGTTCCACTACCTGGGAGGGCCGGTGCTGGAGCACGAGCTCGGCGGTGCGGTCGGCCCATTCCGCCATGTGCTCGGCGGGCAGCGGCTTGCCGGTGTCCGTGGCCCGCCAGCCGGACAGGTCCAGGTCCGGCCGGTTGGTGTCCCGGCCGGAACGGTAGGTCCAGTCGTAGACCTCGCCCCAGTGTTCGAGGTGCTCGGCCACCAGGTCGCCCAGGACGGGCAGATGTCCGGGTTCGTGTCGTACGGTCAGCGTCGTGGGCTCGGCGGTGACCGCGAGGCCGCCGACGCCGGTGTGGTCGACCCGGGCGATCCACGGGTGGGCGAGCAGGAGTTCATCGGGCGTCAACGGGAGGCCTCCGATCGTCGTGGTGGGCATGGGAGTGGCGCAGCCGACCTTCCTCGATCCGCAGCACGCGGTCGGCGCGGGCGGCCACGAGGGGGTCGTGGGTCGCCGTCAGGACCGCCAGTCCGGTCTCGCGGCGCAGCGTGTCGATCAGGTCGAGGACGAGGTCGGCGGTCCGGTCGTCGAGGGCGGCGGTGATCTCGTCGGCCAGCAGGACGGCCGGGCCGCCGGCGAGTGCCCTGGCGAGCGCGGCTCGCTGACGTTGCCCGCCGGACAGCGCGGCCGGATGGCGGCGCGCCAGTTCCCGCGGCAGGCCGACGGCGGCCAGCAGCCGGAAGGCCTCCGCACGGGACTCCTGCCGGGACAGTCCGCGCAGCGTACGCAGGGGACGAAGGAGTGCCGCTCCGACCGTGCGCGCCGGGTTGAGCGCGTCCATGGGGTTCTGGCCGACGAGAGCGAGCGAGCGCAGTGCGGCCGCATCGCGGTCCGCCACCGCCCAGGAAAGCGGTTCGCCGAGCGCGGTGGCGTGGCCGTGCTCGGCAGGGTGCAGTCCGGCCAGCGCGCGCAACAGCGTGCTCTTGCCGCTGCCGGACACGCCGAGCCCGGCCACGGACTCCCCCGCCGTCACCGTGAGGCCGGCGTCCGAGAGCAGCTGCGCGCCGCCGGGCTGCTGCGCGAGTGTCAGCCCGCGTACCCGCAGTGTCACCGTCGAGTTCCCGGCCACGTGCCGGCGGTCGCGCACGGCGGGGCGGGCCTGGCCCCGTTGCGCGCCCAGCCGTACGACGTGGTCTGCGATCTCGCTCACCACGCCCATGTCGTGCGAGACGACGAGCGTCACCGACCGACCATCGCCACGCCGGCGGCGTACCAGGTCCAGCGCGAGGCCGAGCGCGGAGGGGTCCAGCGCGCTGGTGGGTTCGTCGAGGACGAGCAACTCCGGATCGGCCGCCAGAGCTCGGGCGAGCGCCACGCGTTGTGCCTGGCCACCTGAGAGCTGGTGCGGGCGACGGTGACCGATGGCGGCCGGGTCCAGGCCGACCCCGGCGAGCGCCCGTTCCGCACCGCTCACCCGTGCGGCTCTGGGCAGCGCCTCTCCCACCGACGCCCGCGCGTCCATCAAAGGATGCAGCGCCGAGGCCGGGTCCTGGCCGAGGAATCCGACGGTCCGCCGCCGCCAGCGCCGTGGCGCCCGTACGGGAGCCCCGTGCCACTCGATCACGCCGGCCGTACGCGTCAGCCCATCGGGGAGCGCACCCAGCACGGCGCGCAGCACGGTCGTCTTGCCGGATCCGGACGGGCCCGCCAAGGCCAGCACCTCTCCTGGGGCGACGCGCAGGTCCAGCCCGTCCACGATGACCATCCCCAGCCTGTCGGCGACGGTCAAAGCCCGGACAGTCAGCCCCTGCCCGCTCACGAGGCGCCGTCCCGGCTGGTCAGGGCGTGCGACAGAGCCGCGACGCTGCCTGTCAGGACCGCCAGGGCCAGAGCGGGCACGGTCGTCGCCGCGGGATTGAGGCCGAGGCCCGGCAGGTTCTCGCGCAGCATGGCCGCCCAGTCCGGCGCCGGAGGTGCCGGCCCGAAACCGAGCACGTTGAGGGCGACGGCGAGTTGCACGGACAGCACGAACCGCTGGGCCAGGTCGGCGCCCACGATCCCGGCGTGCGCCGGGAGGACTTCGCGTATCAGGACGGATCCTGCACGTTCCCCGCGCGACAACGCCGCCTCGGCGTATCCCGCGTACCTGGCCCCCGCCGTGGCGTCGGCGACCACACGCAAGGTCAGCGGCGTACCGCCGAGGACAGTGCCGACGATCACCGCCGCCGGTCCTGGCAGGGCGACCACCGCGAGCAGCGCGAGCAGCAGGAGAGGCAGCGCCAGCAGCAGGTCCGCTGTCGCGGTGACGGCTCGTGAGAGCCGGCCGCGGTTCCATCCGGCCCAGAGCCCACCTGTGACACCCAGGGCCGAGGCGATTAGGGCGGCGGCCAGCGCGGTCAAGGTCAGGTCCTGCCCGCCGGCCAGGACCCGGGACAGCACGTCGCGGCCCAATCCGTCGGCGCCCAGGGGCATACCGGGGGCGGGCCCCGACCACGGTGGCGCCCCGATGGCCGCCGGGTCATGCCTGGCCAGCGTCCGGCCGCCGAGCGCCACCAGGACGGCGGCGCCCGCCGATGCGGCGAGGATCAGCGCGGTGCGGCGCCTCACGAACGGGCCGCCCTGGGCGCGACCGCGTCGGCGACGAGCAGCCCGGTGACCACGACGGCCGCGGCGAGCAGGGCGACGCCCTGGACGACGGGCACGTCCCTGGTCGAGATGGCGGTCACCAGCAGCTCACCCAGCCCGGCCAGGCCGAACAGGATCTCCACCACCGCGGTTCCCGCTACCAGCCCGCCGAGGAGCACCGCGAACAGGCGGGTGGCGGGCGCGGCGATCACCGGCAGCACGTACCGGAGCAGGACCGCGGTGGGTGACACACCGCGGAGTTCCGCGTCGCGCACGTACGGCTTGGCGACCACGTCGGCGATCGCCCCGCGCAGGAGGGCGGCGCCGTATGCGGCGGTCGGCAGCGCCAGCGCGAGAACGGGAAGCACGAGCAGGTTCGGCTGGTGCCACGGCGGTTCTCCGGCCGGCAGCATCGACACCGGAGGGAACACCGGCCACGCCGCCGACAACCAGGCGACGAATGCGGCGGCCACCACGGCCTGGGGCAGCGCCGCACAGGTGAGGATCAATGTGGTCACGGCCGGCCGCAGCCATCTGGGCCCGCGTACGGCGGCCCAGGCCAGGGCCGTCGTGAGCGGGATGCTGAGCGTCAGCGCCGCCACGGCCAGGGCCAGAGTCACCGCGACCCGCTCGGCGACCAGCTCGGCGACCGGCCGGCCGGTGATGAGCGAGACGCCGGGCTCGCCGGTCAGCACTCCCGACAGCCAGTCCAGGTAGCGGACGGGCAAGGGACGATCCAGCCCCTGCTCGGTGCGCAACCGGGCGAGTTCCTCGGCGGTGGCGCGGCCGCCGCCGAGGACGTCGGCCGCGTCGCCGGGCAGCGCCGCCGTGCACAGGAAGATCACCATGGAGGCGGCGGCCAGCAGCAGCGCCGCTCTGACCAGCGCGCCGACCGGCCGTGGCAGCTGGAGCACGTCAGCCGCCCAGGCTCACCTGGTCGATGAACGCCGAGGCGAAGCCGATCCCCTCGGGCACGCCGCTCAGCTCCGCCTTCGCCAGATCGAGCCGGTCGCTCAGTGCCCAGATCGCGTAGCCGCCCTGGTCACGGAGCTTGGCCTGCAGGTCCGCCAGGAGGGAGCTCCGCTTGGCGTCGTCCGGCTCGGCCAGCGCCTCGTCGAGGCCGGCGAACCACGCGGGATCCTTCCAGGCCGTCTCGTTGGTGGGCGAGCCGGGCGTGAGCGCCACCCTGACCACGTCGAGGAAGGGGATGCCGCCCAGGTAGCTGAGGTAGAACGGCTTGCGCCCGTAGATCTCGGAGAAGTACGTGTCCGCCGGCTCCAGGCTGACCTCGGCCCGGATCCCGATGCCGGCGAGCTGCTGGGAGATCAGGGTCGCGGCGCTGTCCATGCCCGGGTAGGCGGTGGTGGTGTGCAGGGTGAGATCGACGCCGCCGGCCAGTCCCGCGTCGGCCATGAGCTTCTTGGCCCGGTCGAGGTCGCGGGCGCGCTGGGGCAGGTCCGCCGGGCTGGAGGAGTCCTTGGGGGTGATGAGGTCGTTGCCGACCTGGCCGTACCCGAGGAAGACGGTGTCGAGGAGCTGCTTGCGGTCCAGCGCGAGCCGGACGGCCTCACGGACGCGGTGGTCGTCGAAGGGTTCGGTGTCCATCCGCATGACCAGGGGGTACAACGTGGCGCCGGGCCTGCGGAGCAGGCGTACCGCGCTGTTGCCCTCCTGCTGCTTGGCCAGTGTGGCGGGCACGCCTCCGGCCAGATCCACCTGGCCGGACAGCAGAGCTTGAGCGCGCGCCTGGGGGTCGGGAACCGCGCGCACCTCGATGAACCTGGACGGCGGCTGGGGCCCCCACCAGTCGTCGTTCCGCTCGTACACGACCGCCTGTGCCCCGCCCTTGGCGGTCGGGCGGAACGGGCCGGAGCCGGGCACCGGCTTGCCGAAGTCGTCACTGCCTTCCGGCACCACGAAGGTGGCGCCCTCCAGCGCCCTGCCCACCTCGGCGTAAGGCTTCTGGGTCACCAGCTCGAAGGCGCTGTCATCGATCACCTTGGAGGCATCGAGGTCGAACATGGCCATGCGGCCGAAGTTCTCCGCCGCCTTCTCGCCCATGCGGCGCAGCGAGAAGAGCGCGTCGGCGGCCTTGACCGGACGGCCGTCGGAGAACTTCGCGTCGTCGCGGATGGTGATCCGCCATTTGGTCAGGGTCTTGTCGGGCTGCCATTCGGTCGCCAGGCGCGGCTGCGTGGAGCCGCCGGCGCCCGGGACGGTGAGGACGTCGTAGGTCAGGGCCATCCTGACCATGTCGCTCTCCCCGGGCAGCAGGCCGTGCGGGTCGGTGACGGCGTTGGAAGGGGAACCGGGCGCCGCGTAGCGCACGGTGTCACTCGCCGCCGCCGGAGAGCCGGCGGGGGCGGGAGCGGCTGCGGGTGCGTGGCCGGCGCAGCCCGCCAGGACGGCGACCGCGGTGACGACCGCCGCCGTCGAGCGGCGGAACTGGGAGTGCATGGTTACCTTTCGCGAAGTCGCGCCAGCGCGGGGTCGAGCGCGGCGTTGATCAAATCGGCGACGGCGGGCAGCACCGGAGGATGCAGCAGGCCGTAGTGGTGGGCGTCGACACCGGCGGACTGGACCACTCCGGCCAGGTGGCGTCCCCAGCCGAGGTCGGGCCGGCCCGGCGGGGTGTCGTCGACGCCCATTCCGATGCCGGAGTTACGGGGAGAAGGGCGATCTGCCCTGATCAGCAGGGTTGTCGTGTCCGGATCTGGCAGGTATCGCGGGGTGTGGGCGGCCAGCGCGCGCAGGTGCCTGGCGAACACCCCCAGACGCGCGGCCAGGTCCTCGCCCCGGCCCAGCAGCCGGTGCCCGCGCAGGCGGTCGGCCACCGCGGTCATGCGCCGTTCCGGGGGTACGGCGGCCAGCGCGGCGCCGGCGTCCAGGTCGATGCCGAGATACGCCTCCAGAGCGTGCAGATGCCGGAGCGCGACCTGCCAGGCGATCTCCTCGGCGTCACGGCCGGGGACGTCGCGGATCAGCGCCGGATCGTTGGAGTCGAGCATCACCAGCAGGGCGGTGCGCCGGCCGCTCGCGTGCAGTTGCCGCGCCATTTCCTGGGCTACCGTGCCGCCCATGGACCAGCCGCCGAGCAACCACGGGCCTGGGCCGCCGGCCGCGTCGATCGCCGCTAGGTACTGCCCGGCGATGCCCTCGACGGTCTCGGGGCCCGGCCCGGCCGCTCCCGCCAGTTCGGGATCGGCCAGCGCGACCACGTCCACCCGAGGATCCAACAGCCGGGACAGTTCGGCGTAGCAGAGCACGTCGCCACCTGAAGGGTGGGCAAGATACAGAGTGGGCCTGGGGACACCACGGGACTCGGCGCGCAGCGGCAGCACGATGTCGCGCACGCAGGCCCGCACCCTGTCCGGCACGGTGGTGATGGGGGCCTGTGGGGGCCGGCCATCGGTCCACGTGGCCGGTTTCTCCGCCAGGTCCCGCACCTGTGCGGCGTGCTCGGCGATCACGGCGTCCAGTTGGTCGGCGGGCAGGACGCCCTCAAGCGCGTCCCATTGCAGCCGCAACTCGCCGTCGTGCTCCAGCACCTGGTGGTCGAGCCAGGTCTGCGGGGTCTGGGAGAGCGCGTACACCTGCTCACCGGCCCATTCCAGGGCCTCTTCCCCCTCCAGCATGTCGGCGATGCCGAGCGCGCTGGTGAACACCACGGGCACCGGGCGTACCTCACCCGTTCTGGCCGCCTGCTCGGTGAGCACGTCCAGGGCGGAAAAGCCCCGGTGGTCCAGGTCGTCGAACATCCGAGCCTGGGTGGCAGCCGCCCGTTCGGCGAAGCTGGCGGCGGGCGTGGCCGGCACCTCGTGCAGCAGCAGCGAGGTGAAGTCACCGACGACCCGGTTGACGTGCGGGTGAATGGGCGGCCGATCGAAGAGGGTCAGCGTCACGCAGAAGCCGGCCGACCCCGCCCAGCGAGACAGCACGTCGGTGTAGACGGTCAGCAGCACCGCCGCCGGGGTGACCCGGTGACGAGCGGCGGCCGCCCGCAACGCGGCCCACGCGTCGCCATCCAGCCGTGCGGCACGCCGCACGAAGCGGGGCGCCGCGCCGGCCGGGTCGCCGACCGGGAGGCGGGGCGGGCCAGGAAGCGTGTCGAGCCGTTCTCTCCAGTAGAGAGCGGCACGCTCGTCCTGCCGTTCCAGCGCGGCCACGCAGTCCGCCGGGTGAAGGTCGAGTCGCGGCAGGGCGGCGTCCGGGTCCCGGTAGAGGGTGCGCAACTCGGACTCGATGATCCACCAGCTCGCAGCGTCGCAGACGAGCACGTCGACCCCGATGAACAATCGCACCACGCCGCCGGGCAGCCGGGCGGCCTGGATCTGCGCCAGCGGCCAGCGGTCGGGCGGCCCGGGTCTGGTCGACAGGCGCTCCCGCAGGGCGGCCAGCCGCTCCGCTCTGCGCTCCTCCGTCGTCGAGCTCAGATCGTGCACCCGGATCCGGTACCGCGGCAGGCTTTCCAGCACACGGAACTCCCCCTCGGGGGTGGTCACGGCGCGCAGCATGGGATGCCGGTCCACGACCCGGTTCCAGGCTCGCTCGTAGCGGCCCAGGTCGAGGCCGGGGCAGTCGTATTCGAGGGAGAAGTGGCAGGGCAGGTCTCCCCAGCGGTAGCCGCCGTCCCGGCCGACCCAGTACGCGTGCTGGACGCGGGTCATCGGGAAGGTGCCGCCGGGATCGGCGGTGAGCCCGGGCGGCAGGTGCTCCGCTGCCGTCCGCTCTCGCGGGCCCGCCGATGCGACGAGTTCGGCGATGCCGGCCACGGTGGGTGAGGCGAGCAGTTCCCGCATTCCGGGCTGGACACCGAAGCGTTCGCCCAGCGCGGCCAGCATGCGAACAGCCAGCAGGGAATGTCCGCCGAGCGAGAAGAAATCGGCGTCCGGATCGGTCACGGGAGTGCCGAACAGCTCGGACCAGACTTTGGCCACCGCCCGCTCGCTCGTATCGAGCCGCGTGGCGTCCCCGGCGGCGGCGACCTGCTTGGGGCGGCCGGCCTCGGCGATCCGCGGGTTGAGGTCGGTCGCCGCGATCATCACGGCGGCGGGCAGGTGGCCGGAGTCCCGGGCTGCCAGGAGCCGGTCCAGCGCATCGGTGCCGGTGGCCGCGTCCAGCGCGCCGGCGAGCACCACGGCCGCCTCCACATTGTCGAGCCCCACCCGCCAGCCGTCCCACACCGCGCTGACCCACTGGGTGGGACCGGTCACGGCACGGGCGAAGGCGTCCATCGCGGCGTTGGCCGCCGCGTAGGGGCCCATGCCGACCCCGCCCACCAGCGTGGTCACCGAGGACATGAGCAGGACGATCCTGGGACGCCTCGCCTCGGGCAGCGCGGCGATGGCGTCCCGGAGCGCCTCGGCACCGCCGAGCTTGGCTCGCACCTGTCCGGTGACCTGCTCGGCTTGCAGGGAGCGCAGGGGGTCCAGCCGCGCCCCGGCGATCACCCCGGCCGCGTGCACGACGAGTTCGAGCGGCCCGTCGGCGGACAGCTCCTGGACCAGTGCTGATGTGGCGGCGGGGTCGGTGGCGTCGCAGACACGGACGTCCACGCCGGCCTCGCCGAACGTCCCGCTCCGCCCGGCCGTGCGCGAGGTGACCACCACCCGGTGGCCACGACCGGCCAGGTGCCTGGCGAACAACTGGCCCACCGCGCCCAGCCCGCCGGTGATCAGCACGGTGCCGAGTGACGGCATCCGCTCGCCTCTGTCGGGCCGCCAGGAAGTCATGCCGCGCCGCCACCGGGTCCCACCGCGCAGGGCCGTCTCGGTTCCCGCCGCTGTCCCGCCCGCCAGCGCGGCGAGCTCGCGGAGCACCGCCCCCGCCTCGGCTCCGGGATCGGCGGGCGTGCCGAGGTCGAGCGTGCCCCACCGCAAGCCGGGCTGTTCCTGGCCGAGTACGCGCGGCAGCACCTTCACAGCCGCCCGGGCCGGATCGGGAGCCGGATCGCCCGCCACCTGTTCGGCGTTCCGTGTGACCAGGAACAGGACCGGCTGCTCAGCCTGTGCGGCCGACACGCCCGCGACGGTGCCGAAGTCGAGGACGGCAGCGGCGACACCGTCGGGAGAGACGTCACCGTCCTCGGTGACCACGACGACCAGCCCCGTCAGCGACTCACCGGCGGCCGGAAGGTCGTCCGCCGCCAGTTCCGCACGCAGCGCATCCGCCAGGGCGCCGGTTCCGGTCACAGCCCATCGGCCCTCGGGCGCCGAGGCCGGCGCGGCCGGGAGGACCTGGCTCCAGACAGGCAGTTGCAGCGGCTCATCCTCGGTGATCTCGGGATGCTCTCCCGGCATGCCCGAGGCCGGCGGATCGATCCACAGGCGGCGGCGCTGGAAGGCGTACCCGGGTGCGTGCACCCGCCGTCTGGCCGGTGCCGACAGTGCGGCCAGGTCCACCGGCGCGCCGTGCGCCCACAAGGTTCCTGCCGTCTGCCGCACTCCTGCGATCTCGGCCTCGTCCGGCGTCATCGTCGTCACGACCGAGCGCACGCCGGGCAGGACGTTCCTGCGGGTCAGCGCCGACAGGGTGGTTCCCGGGCCGACCTCCACGACAAGGGCCTCCCCCTCGTCGCCGACAGCCGCCCGCAGGGCCTGCCCGAACAGCACCGGCTCGCGCAACTGCCGCACCCAGTGGGCGGCCTGGGCCAGCTCTGCGCCGACCGAGGCGCCGGTCACCGTACTGAACACGGGGATGGCAGGGACGCCACCGGCCAGTCCGGCGAGCGCCTTGCCCAGGCCGGGAAGCTCCGGCTCCATCAGCCGGGAGTGCATCGCCGCCGTCACCCGAAGTCTCGTCCCCGCCCGAAGCTCACTGGTCAGCCGGTCGATGGCCGCCGCAGGACCGGACACGACGCAGGCGCCCGGTGCGTTGACGGCGGCGAGGTCGAGCTGGGGATGACGCGACAGCAGCTCGCGGACGTCGCCCTCGCCGAGCGGCACGGCCAGCATCGCGCCGCCACCGGCCGCGCGGGCGGCGGCCGCACAGCGCGCCGCCACCAGCATGGCGGCCTCGGCGATGGGCAGCGCGCCGCCCACCACCGCGGCCGTGCACTCGCCCAGACTGTGCCCGACAAGGGCGTCGGGCCGGACACCCCAGGACTCCAGCAACCGAGCCGCGCCGTACGACACGGCAAAGATGGCCGGCAGCCCGAAGGCGACGTCGCTGACGCGCTCCTCGGCGATCTGCGGGTCCATGGCATCGCGGACGTCGGCGCCGAGCAGCGGGAGCAGCAGGCGTGCGCACTCGTCGACGGCTTCGGCGAAGACCGGCTCGTCCTGATAGAGCGCACCGCCCATGCCGGGATATGCGCTGCCCGCGCCGGGGAAGGCGAACACCACACGCGGGGCGGGGCTGATCGCCTCGATCGGTGACGCCGCGGCGAGCCCGTCCCGCCCCACCCCCGCCACCCGGTAGGCCAGCTCGGAGCGGCCGACCGCCAGTGTGTAGGCCAGGTCGGCCTCGTCAGGGTCCGTCCGGGCCACGAGGACCCTCGCCGTGGCCCTCGCCGCCTCGGGGGTGGCCGCCGATACGGCCAGCAGCTGAGGTCGCCGGTCGGCCGGGACCGGCGGGCGGCGCGGGGCCGGCCCCAGCACGGCATGGCAGTTGGTGCCACCCATGCCGAACGAGCTGACCCCGGCCAGTGAAGGAGTGTCCCATTCCCTGGCCGCCGTGATCACCTCGAACGGCGATCCCTCCAGACCCAGGAGCGGGTTGAGCGGGTGGGCGTGCAGCGTCGGGGGCAGCACGCGGTGATGCACGGCCAGAACGGCCTTGATGAACGAGGCGATACCGGCGGCGGAGTTCGCGTGACCGATGTTGCCCTTCACCGAGCCGAGCCCGCACCACGCCGGGCCGTTGTCCCCGAACACCCGCCGCAGTGCGGCCACCTCGATCGGGTCGCCCAGCGGGGTGGCGGTGCCGTGCGCCTCGATGAGGCCGATCTCACGTGGCGCGACACCCGCGACGGCGAGCGCCTCGGCCACCGCGCGGGCCTGACCGCGCAGGGACGGTGCGGTGAACCCGGCTTTGTCGGCCCCGTCGTTGTTCATCGCCGAGCCGTGCAGCACGGCCAGCACGGGATCTCCATCAGCGAGCGCGTCGGCCAGGCGGCGCAGCGCCACCACGCCGACGCCCTGGCTGTAGACGATGCCGGTGCCCTGCTCGCTGAACGGCCGCACCGTGCCGTCCGCCGCGTACACACCGCCGGCGACGTGCACGTACCCCTGCCCCTGGGGCACGATCAGCGACACCCCTCCGGCGAGGGCGGTGTCGCATTCGCCGGCCAGCAGCGACTGCGCGGCCAGGTGCACGGCGACCAGCGAGGTCGAGCAGCTGGTCGCCACCGCCACCGCCGGCCCGGTGAGGTCGAGCCGGTAGGCCGTCTGCAGGGGCAGGTAGTCGGCCTGCGTCGAGATCGCGGCCTGCAAGCTGCCGAGCGGATCCCGGCCGGCGCCGGTCGGATCCCACCGGCCCGCGAGATTGCTCGCCAGGTAGGCACTCTGCATGGCGCCCGCGAAGACCCCCACCGCGCCCGCGCCGCGCCCGCCGCCGTGGCCGGCGTGCTCCAGCACGTGCCAGGCGCATTCGAGGAACAGGCGCTGCTGGGGGTCGAGGAGAGCCGCCTCGGCGTCACTGAGCCCGAACGGCTCCGGGTCGAAGTCCGCCTGGCCGTCGATGATCCCGCCGACCGGCACGTACCCCGGATGCGTGCGCAGCCGTCCGGGCACTCCGCGCTCGGCCAGCTCGCTCTCGGTGAACCTGGTGAGTCCCGCTCGGCCGTCGCGCAGCAGCTCCCAGTAGGCGTCGGCGTCCGGGGCGCCGGGGAATCGGCAGGCGAGCCCGACGACGGCGATCGGCCCCGGCTCGGTGGTGTCCGGCACGGCGCTCATCCGGCGAGCTCCGCGGCGCGTGCCCGCGCCGCCCGGCGGGCGGCGGCCCGTCCAGCGGCGGGATCGGGTTCGGGTACGGGTCTCGGCCCGGCCTGGGATACCTCCCTGCGGGAGGTGATGAACGCGGCCAGCTCCCGTACGGTCGGCCGGGCGAACAGGTCGACCACAGTGAGTCCCTCGTCCACCTCAGCTCTCAGCGTGCGGTGGGCGAGAACGATGGTCAGGGAGGACGCCCCCAGCCGGAAGAAGGGCGTGGTGACGTCGACCGGTGTCTTGAGCAGCTCGCTGAACACCCGGGCCACGGCCCGCTCCACCTGAGGATCCGGCTCTGCCTGCCCTTGAGCGCGAGGCGACTCGGGAACCGGTGCCGGAAGCGGTTGCGGCTGGGCGGTCGGGGTGATGGTCCGCGCGGTGTCGCCCACGTCGCCTTCCACCACCAATTCCATCACCCCGTCGGCCGACACGGTCAGGCTGAGCCGCAGCCCGCGCGTCACCGTAGCGGTGAACGCGCGTCCGCCGGCTTCCCGCCGATCGGCCGGTGCGGTCTCGGACAGGGCCGGTTCCTGGGCGGGCGGCGCGGCCTCTTCGAACGATCGGTGGTACGGGTCGGCGAGCTCCTTGTAATCGATCTTGCCGTTGTCGGTGATCGGCAACGCTTCCGTGAAGAGGAACCTGTTGGGCACCATGAAGGCGGGCAGGCTGGCCCGCAGCGCCTCTATCAGGTCGTCGTCCGACGGCGGCGCGGCAGGATCCGCAGGCACCACGTGACAGACCAGCCGGGGCCGACCGTCGGGTCCGGGCACCGCGCGAGCCACGGCCTGCCGGACCGCGGGTAGCCGGTCCAGCGTGGCCTCGATCTCACCGAGCTCGATCCGATGCCCGCGGATCTTGACCTGCCGGTCGAGCCGGCCGAGGAACTCGATCGTCCCGTCATACCGCCAGCGCCCCAAGTCACCAGTCCGGTAGAGGCGACGGCGCAGAATCGGGTGCGCGACGAAGCGCTCGGCCGTCTGCGCCGGGTCCCCGACATAACAGCGGGCCAGCCCGTCCCCGCCGATGTGCAACTCTCCCGGCTCACCGACCGGGCAGGGCCGGCCGTGCTCGTCAAGGATGTGAAAGGACTGTCCCCGCAGCGCCCTGCCGTACGGGATGCTCGGCCAGGCGGGCTCGACCTCGCCGATGGGGTGACAGATCGACCAGATGGACGCCTCGGTCGCGCCGCCCAGGCTGACCACTTCGGCATGCGGGGCCAGCGCCCGCAGCCGATCCGGGAGCGTCACGGGGATCCAGTCGGCCGACAGGAACACCAGCCGCAGCGTGGCCAGCGCCCGCCGAGTCGCCTCCAGTTCCAGCTCGGCGTACTCCACCAGCATCTCCAGCAGTGCCGGAGCGGTGTTCCACACGGTGACGCGATGGCGCGCCATCAACTCCAGCCAATGGCCGGGGTCGCGCTGGCGAGAGGCTTCGGGCAGCACCACGGCGCCACCCGAGCCGAGCACGGAGAAGATGTCGTAGACCGAGAGGTCGAAGCTGAACGCGGACAGGGCGAGCACCCGGTCCTCGGCGCCGAGGGGAAAGCGTTCGGCGAGGTCGTCAAGGGTGGTGCGGACCGCACGGTGTTCGATGGCCACACCCTTGGGCCGTCCGGTCGAACCCGACGTGAAGATCGCGTAAGCGAGGTCGTCGGGTTCCGGACGCCGGGACTCGGCCTCGGGGCCGATGAGCCCGCCGTCGCCGTCCAGCCGATGGACAGTGATCTGTTCCGGCCACAGTGTGGCATCGGCCTCCGGGGCGAGCAGTGCGTGCCGGATGGACGCCTGCTCGCACAGCGAGGCCACCCGGCCGGCCGGCCATGACGGTTCGACGGGCACGTATGCCGCTCCGCCGGCGAGCACCCCCAGCAGCCCGGTGACCTGTGCGATGCCCTTGTCCGCCGCCACCGCCACCAGCTCCCCCGGCCTGAGCCCGAGGGCGGCGAGCGCCCGGCCGCTGCGCGCGACACGCTCGGCCACCTCTCCCGCCTGGACGCTGCGCACCGGGTCGAGCAGGGCCGGCGCGGCGGGGTTCCGCGCGGCCGCGGCGCGCAGCGGGTCGTCCAGGAGCGGCCCGGCCTCACCGAACGCCCCGCCCGGCACGTCCTCGTCACGGATGAACGACGGGTCCCAGCCGAGGGCGGGATCGATCCACAGCTCCGGCTCGGTGGCCAACCGCCGCAGCAGGCGGACGTGCGCGGCCAGCATCCCGTCGACGAACCCGTCGGGCAACGCCCCGTCCACGGCGTCCCACGCGATGCGAAGCCGGCCGTCCTCGTCCCACACGATGTGGTCGAGCAGCACCTGCGGCGTCTGCGACACGCCGAAGACCTCCGTGCCGAGCCAGGCCGCGGGCGCCTCCCCCGCCCCCGCCAGCCCGACACCGCTGGTGAAGACCACGGTGTGCGTGGGCAGGGGCAGCCCGGTGGCCGCGTCGGTCACCCTGGGCCGTTCCCCCGCCTCGATCACGGCGCGCAGCGCCTCCATGCCGGAGACGGCCCGATGGTCGAGGTCGGTCCAGAACTGCCGGTTGACGGACGCGGCATAGCCGGCGAAGCCGTACCAGCGGCCCGGGTCCGCCACCGGGATCTCCACCAGGACGGTGCTGGTGAAGTCGCCGACGACGCTCTCCAGGCCGGGGGTGTCGTCGCCGAGCGCGAGGTCGTCCCGATCGAACAGGGTGGTGTTCAGGCAGAAGGGCTCGCGGGCACCCCACCGCTGCAGCACCAGGCCAAAGGCGGCCAGCAGCACCCCGGTCGGGCTCAGCCCGTGCGCCGCACCCTGCTTGCGCAGCTGCGTCCACTCCTCGGCGGACAAATCGGCGGCATGCCGGGTAAGCCGGTGCCCGCTGAACTCCGCCGGGCCCCGGCTCCAGGGCAGCGCCGGCCCGTCCGGCAAGGCGGGCGCACGGCGCGCCCAGTATGCCGCGTCCGTCTCGCGCCGCCGCCGCTCGGCGGGGTCGTCCGATCTGCGCCGTACGAGATCCGCGAAGCCGAGCGGTGGAGCGGGCAGTTCCAGGGCAGGGTCGGCCACGAGCCGGCCCCACTCCCTCATCAGCCGCATCCAGCTCATGAGGTCCAGGGCCAGCACGTCCACACCGACGAACAGCCGGGTCCGGCCGTCCCGCAGCAACGCCGCGCGCAGGTCGAACAGCGGCCAGCGATCGACGGGAAGCACCTGATGGGAGCACTCGGCGCGCAGCCCGTCCAGCGCCTCGGCTGCGGCTTCGGGGGACTCCCCACGCAGGTCGGTCCTCGGGATGACGTACTCGGGAACCTCGTCGAGCACGCGCTGCCGGGCATCGGAGCCGACGACCATCCGCAGCATCGGGTGCCGCCGCACCAGCCGGTTCCACGCGCTCTGCAGCCGGTCGAGATCGGCCTCGGGCGCGCCTTGGGGCGTGCGGTCGTACTCGAAGTAGTAGAAGGTCGCCACTCCGCCGAGCGGGAACGCGGGATCCCGTCCGACCAGGTAGGCGGCCTGGATGGGAGTAAGCGGGAACGACCGCTCCTCTTTGTCCTGCTCTTCGGGCACGACGCCGGCAGCCACCGTGCGGGCGGTGGCGTCGCCGAGGAAGGCGGTCAGCGGCAGATCCAGCTCGGCGTCCTCGAGCAGCCGCCGCCGCAGGCGCACGGCGGTGAAGGACTCCAGGCCCAGGGCAGTGAGCGGGGTGTCGGGATCCAGGTCCGAAGGCCGGAGTTCCAGCACGTCGGCCAGACAGGCCAGTACTTCATCGACGGTGGCGGAACCCAAGGGAGACCCCTTCCACGGAGACTACAGAGCGAAAACGATTTTCATTGCTACACGCCTGAAGGGGTTTTGTCTAGATCTTGAAAATGATTACCGTTATTTCGTACTATCTCGCCTCATGTCGCCACTGAACGACCGAGCGGACCACGCCGGGCACACCGCGATCGCCGGAGCCGCCACCGGCGGCACCGCGGAAGCCGTTCAGGACCTGGACCGGCTGATCCTGCTCGGCATCGTGGCCGACCTGCGCCGACGCACCCGCCTGCGCGACGGCGGACCGCACGATCCCGGCGCGGTCGCGCAAGACCTCGCCGCCGCGCCACGTCATCAGTGGATCGTCGGGCACTGGCTCGCCGCCCTCCACGAGCACGGCATGGTCAGCCGCCACGACGCGGGCGGTTACCACGGACCGCACGCGCCACGCCGGGCCGAACTGGCCGAAGCCCGTGCCCGCATGGAGTCCGCGCGGGCGGCGCTCGGCTACTCCGCCGAACTCGCGGATCTGATGCTGCGGTCGCTGCGAGAACTGCCCGCGCTGTTGCGCGACGAGGTCGGCGTACAGGCACTGCTCTACCCGGACGGCGAGCCCGCCACCGCCGAGGCCGTGTACCGCGGCAACCTGATCAGCCGCTACCTCAACGCCGCCGCGGCCGACGTCCTCAGGGACCTCGCCGAACGAACCGGCCGTCCCCTCCGCATCCTCGAACTGGGCGCCGGCATCGGCGCGACCACCGCCGACCTGCTCCCCGCACTGGACGGCCATCCGGTCGAGTTCTACCTGTTCACCGACCTGTCACCGTTCTTCCTCGACACCGCGCGCCGGCGGTTCGGAGCGGGCTTCCTGCGCTACGCGTTGCTCGACATCGCCCGCGACCTGCCGCACCAGCCGGGAGGGCTGGACCTCGTCGTCGCCGCGACCATGGCGCACAACGCCCCGCACGTCGGCCGGTTGCTCGACCAGATCGCCGCACTGCTGGCGCCCGGCGGCCGGGTGGTGCTCATCGAGACCGTCCGCGAACATCCTCAGTCGCTCACCTCCATGCCGTTCGCGCTGTCCACCGCCGCCGGACCGCCGGAGCGGTACGACGGCCGTGCGGGCACCACCCGCACCTACCTGCGGCGCGAGGAGTGGCTGGCCGCCCTGGAAGACAGCGGGCTGCGCGTCGACGTGGACCTGCCCCGACAGGGAGACCCCCTGACCGCGCTGTCGCAGCGCCTGTTCGTCGCCACCGCTGATCACTGACGATGGGAGTGCCCATGAAGGAACTGGCCGCGATCTGGTCGGAGCTGCTCGACCTGCCACCCGGGGAGATCCCGCACGACACCGGTTTCCTGCGTCTGGGCGGCGACTCGGTTCTCGCGGTGCGCATGTCCGCGCTGGTGCGCAAGCGCCTCGGCGTCGCGCTCGCCCTGTCCGACGTGCGCGTGGACACCACGCTGGGCGAACTGGCCGAGCTCGTCCGGCGGCGCGCGGCCGGTGGCCCCGGGCCCCGGGCCCTGCCGATCACGGTCACCCCGCGCCCGGACCCGCACGCAGAGTTCCCCCTGCTTCCCCTGCAGCAGGGGTATTTCGTCGGTCAGCAGGACGGCTGGGAGCTGTCCTACGACTCGGCTCATTACTACCTCGACTACGCCTTGACCGGTGTCGACGGCGACGAGGCCGCCGACGCGCTCGCGGACGCGATCGAGCGGCTCGCCGCACACCAGCCCACCCTTCGCGCCCGCGTCACCTCCGACGGCCGCCAGCACGTCCTGCCCGCTGACGCGCCCGGCGCCGTACCGCCGGTTCGGGTGTACGACCTGCGCAACGCGGACGCCGGCCAGATCGCCGTCACACTGCGGGACGTACGGCAGGAGATGAGCGCCAACGGCCCCGACCCCGCCCACGGCCCCGGGCTGGACGTGCGGCTGACCTTGCTGCCGGAGGGCGAGGGGCGGCTCCATCTGGGCCTGAGCCTGCTCATCTTCGACGGATGGTCGTCCAGCGTGCTCAGCCGCGACCTGCTCGCCTTCGTCGCCGACTGGAACGCCGCCCTGCCGCCGTTGGAGATCCACTTCGGCGACTACGTGGCCTCGCTCGCCGGCCTGCCCGCGACCGAGGCCTGGCAGGCCGACCGCGACTGGTGGTGGTCCCGCCTGGAAGCGCTCCCCGGCCCGCCCGCCCTGCCGCTGGCCGCCGACCCGCAGCAGGTGCGGCCAGTCACCATGGGCAACCGCGAGCATCGCTGGAGCGCCGATCGCTGGAGCGCGTTGCGACAGCAGTGCACCGGCCGGGGCGTCACCCCGTCGACCGCCATGCTCACCGCGTTCGGCGTGGTGCTGGCCCGCTGGGCCGGACATCGCCGGATGCTGCTGAACTCCCTTCAGCTCAACCGGCTGCCGCTGCACCCCGACGTACAGCGGGTCGTCGGCGCCTTCGCCGCCACCATGCTGCTCCCCCTCGACCTCGGCCCGGCCGCCACGTTCGCCCAGCTCGCCACCGCCGCGCAGGCGACGTCCGGCGAGCACGCGGCGCACAACCTGGTCACCGGTGTGGAGGTCGGCCGGGAGCTGGCCCGCCGCCGCGGCAGCTGGCGTCCGGTCGGGCCGGTGGTGTTCCAGAGCGTGCTCGGCGTCGACGCCGCCATGGGCGGCCGCCCTCCGGAGGACGCGGGACCGCTGGGCCGCGTGGTCGCCTCCGACTACTTCCACCAGCTGCGCACCCCGCAGGTCGCGATCGAGGTGCGCTGCTTCGAGCTGGGCTCCGAGATGGTCGCGGTCTTCTCCCTCGTCGAGGAGCTCTTCGACCCCGACCAGGTGGCGGCGGCCTTCGCCGAGTTCGTCGCCCTGGTGGACGCTCTCGCCGACGGCTCAGGGTGGGACCGGGTGCCGGGTCTACCCGAAGCCGCGGAACCCGAGCCGGACGAGAGCCTGCGTATCGGTCTGCTGCCTGAAACGGCCGTCCGCCACCAGGAAGGACCGCCCGCCGACGACCTGGAACAGGCGGTCGCCGACGTCTTCGAGGAGCTCCTGGAGGTTCCCGTGCTGGACCGCGGCGCCGACTTCTTCGGCCTGGGCGGGGACTCCCTGCTCGCGGTGCGGGCCGTGGTGCGCCTGGCCAAGGAAGCAGGGACGTCCGTTCCGGTACGCGAGTTCCTGGCCGATCCGACGGTGGCCGGGGTGACACTGGCCGTCCGCGCCCGTCTCGGGGACGGACGATGATCGGGCTCCTCGGCGCCACCGGCGCTGTGGGCCGGACGGCCGCACGGCGCATCGCCGCCCACGGCCTCGGCCCGTTGCGCGTGGGCGGCAGGA
>NZ_BAAAMU010000005.1:103393-120257 GCF_039529435.1 Nonomuraea maheshkhaliensis | reverse complement strand
GGGGCGGTGGCGGGGGGGGGGGGGGGGGGGGGGGGGGGCCGCCGACGTCGCCGGCTCTCTCCCCGGTACGGCCCACGCCGTGCGCGTGGACCTCGACGACCCCGGCCAGCTGGCCTCATTCTGCGACGGCTGCCAGATCGTGGTCAACTGCGCCGGGCCCACGTACCGGGTGCTGGACACCGTGGCCCGCGCCGCCTTCGCCGCCGGGGCCGACTACGTCGACATCGGCGGCGAGCTGGCCGCCAAGGACGCGCTCATCAACCACGAGCCGGCAGGCGACCGGACCGCGGTGTTCTCCGCCGGAGTCATGCCGGGCCTGTCCGGGCTGCTGCCCAGGCTGCTGGCCAAGGGGCGTCCACTGCGCCGCCTCGACGTGTACGTGGGCGGCGCGGCCGTGTTCACACCCCTGTCCGCCGTGGACGCGTTGTTGACCAGGGGGCCCACGTTCGGAGCGCCGATGGCGGCCTGGCGCGAGGGCCGAATCGAGCCGAACGCCCTCGCACCATTGCATGAGGTACGTCTGCCGGGCTTCCCCGTCCCCGTGCACGCCTGGCCGTACCTCACCACCGAAGCACAGACCCTGGCCGTCGACACCCATGCCGACGAGGTGCGCTCCTACAATGTCTTCGTCTCCAACCGCCTCCCCGATGCTCTCGCGGCGGCCTGGGCCGAAGCGGACGGCACCGACGCCGCCACGCTCGCCCCGCACGCCGACTCCGTCGTGCGCGCCTCGCTACAGGACAACGCCGACTTCGGCGCCTTCTACGTCATGCTCTTCACCGCCCGCCCCCGTCCCGGCACGCCGCCCGGCCCCGGGCGTATCGTCCTCACAGCCACCGACTCCTACGCGCTGAGCGGGGTGGTGATGGCGCTCGCCGCCCGCGCCGTGCTCACCGGCTCCGTGCCGGCAGGCATCCACCTGGCCGCAGAGATCCTGGACCCGAATGCCACCGCCACCGAACTGCGCAACGATCCACTGGTCGAAGACCTCGTCATCATGTGATCCTCGCGTCGCCGTCCCCGCCCAGCCCCTGACCACCGCAACCTCCTGGGTCAGCCATTGACTCCCCCGCGGGACGGGCGGAATTGCGGTGAGGGCCCAGAGGGTGTCGTGGGGCTCAGGGGGGAATGGCCGCCCGGTCGGTGACCGAGCGGCGCACGATGCGCAGGGTGGCCAGGAACGTGATCCGGTCCGGGTCGATCCCCGCGGTGGTGGCAGCGACGCAGATCAGGGTGGCCAGGGTCCAGTGGGTCAGGAGGTAGGCCCAGATCTCCTGGCGCGCCGGTGGAAGGACTCGAGGTCAGCCTCGCGGGAGCGCAGCAGAAGCTCGCCCAGGTCGACCAGCTCGCCGCTCAAGGGACCGCCGTCAACCTCGGCATGCCCATAGTGCTGTGACCGGAAACGATCACCGGGTTCGCGTGTAGTCCGCCGAGGAAGCCTTCGTCGCCCAACCCGGTGATCGTTTCCGGTCACAGCATTAGAGACGGGTCGTCAATTGCGAGGCTGCGCCGGCATCTGCAGCGGGACACCGAACCGGTTGAAGGCGTTCATCAGAGCGACCTGGACGACCAGCGCGCCGAGTTCCTCGTCGGTCATGAGGTCGCGGACGCCGGCCCAGACCTCGTCGCTGACGCCGTGCGGGGTCAGTGTCGTTGCGGCCTCGGTGTACTCGAGCGCCGCCCGCTCCGCCGGGGTGAACAGCGCCGATTCGCGCCACGCGGATAGCTGGATGATGCGGTTCAGTGATTCGCCCTGCTCCAACGCATCGTGACTGTGCAGGTCGATGCAGTGCACACAGTGGTTGATCTGCGACGTACGCAGCTTGACCAGCTCGCGGATGGTCGGATCGAGTGGCGAGGTGAGAACGGCCTGGTCCGCGGCGTAGAGCGCCTTGGCGGCCTTTGGGGCGGCCGTCCGCAGGTCGAGGCGGGGCTTACCGGCGTGCACATGGGTGGTCATGATTTCCCTTTCAGGCGTGGATATCGCGATGTCGAGCCAGGCGTGCGCGGCGCGGGTCACGAGGAGTGCGCGGCCGACCAGTCGTCGAAGGTGGTGCGCCCGATCCGGGCGACACCGAGCGGAACCAGCGAGTCCCGCACGATCGGTACGCCGAAGTAGCCGGCGCCGGCGTCCGGCTTGAGAGGGCGCTCATCACCTCGCGCGGCGAACGCCGGACCGATGAAACGGGCGATGGCCGCGCGTTCCGGCCCCGCGACCTCGACCACGCCGTCGAGCGGGGCGGAGGTGGCTACGTCCACGAGGGCGGCGGCGACGTCGGCCGCAGCGACCGGCTGAAGGTCCGCGGCAGGCGGCACGATCACGTCGTCCTGCGCCATGCCGGCGCCCATGGCCGTCAGGTTCTCGAAGAACTGTGTCGCCCGCACGATGGTGAAAGGGGTGCCCGACTCGGCGACGAGCCTTTCCTGCGCGGCCTTGGCGTCCAGGTAGCCCGGGTACGAGAGCCGGTCTACACCGACGATCGACAGCACCACATGGTGCCGCACCCCGGCTTCCCGCCCGGCGTTCAGCAGGGTGCGGGTCGAGGTGGTGAAGAAGTCGAGGATCGGCTCGGGTTCGAAGATCACTTTGTTGGTCACGTCGACGACCACGTCCGAGCCCTTCAGCGCGTCGGCGACGCCGCGGCCACTGATCGTGTCCACGCCGGTTCCCGGCGCGGCCGACACGACGTCGTGGCCGAGCCGCTGCAGCGACTCGACGACTTTCGACCCGATGAGTCCGGTTCCCCCGGCAACGACGATGCGCATGTCCCACTCCTGAATTCGGATAACTGTTGTCCGAGATTCTATTCGGACAACAGTTATCCGCGTCAAGTAGGCTGGGCGAATGAAGATGTCAGGCGGGGTCGAGTGGGGCTTGCACTGCTGCGTCGCGCTCAGCGGTTCGGGCGCGCCGGTGACGGCGGCCAAGCTCGCCGAGCTGCACGACGTCTCGCAGAGCTATCTGGCCAAGCAGCTGCAACTGTTGTCCCGCGCAGGCCTTGTGCGCTCGACGCTGGGCCAGTCCGGCGGCTATGTGCTGACTCGGGCTGCGCATGAGATCACGGTGCTTGACGTGGTCGAGGCGATCGACGGCGTCCAGCCGGCATTCCGGTGTACTGAAGTGCGTCAGCGGGGCCCGATGGCCGTGCCGGTGGAGCGGTGTGACACTCCCTGCCCGATCGCCCGCACGATGGATTCCGCCGACCGCGCCTGGCGGGAGTCGCTACGCGCAGTCACCATTGCCGACCTGATCGCCGAAGTCAACCGTACGACGCCACCTGAGATACTCGCGGGGACCCGGGAGTGGCTGCGCGCCTGAGCGACGGCGACGAGCCTTCCACGGCCGTCGGTGCTACCTCCCGGCCGAGGCCGGCACGATCATCGCTCGCCCGTACCGCACCCAGCCGGTGCTGCCCCGGCACATCCGATCGGCGCGACGGACCACCCGCGAACCCGATGATCATTTCCGGTCACAGCACTAACCCGTCAACTTCACTGCTGAGACGGACTGCTTAGTTCGGAGAAGCAGGCGTGTTCATGCTGACAAGAGGTCCCGTAGGGCGGAGCGCTTCCCTCCTAGCTCGACTTTGCGCTGGTCGAAGTGCTCCTCGAACTCGAGCGAATTCCAGAGCGTTCTCAGTGAGAGTTTCGCGTGTGGTGTCGTCGCCCCAGATGGGCTCGAACGTGAGGCCGAGCTCGGGGCCGACGTAGGGCTGATACATGGCTGTCCTCCTCTCGGCCGGCTGTGCGGCCGGCGCGCGTGGCGTGCCTGTCCGCGGTCATGGACCGCGAGGTCCGGGTTGGCGCCGACGATCGGTAGAGGACCGCGGCAGGGACATTGAACTGGTGGCCTCGGCCCTCTACGCCCTGGTCCGGCCGCGCCCGTTCCAGGGGATGCCTGGCTGTGCAGGAAGGAGATCGGCGGGCACTTCTGCTCCAGAGGTCGGCCCAGGACCTCGAGTTCCGGCGCCGGGAAGGGAGGACGGAGGAGAGACGTCTCGCTGCCGAAGGTCACGGCCGCACCATCGAGTGCGCCTGCGAGGAGGGCGACAGACCGAGGAAGGCGATCCGGCTGAGCCTGAGCGAGCCATCATCGCCGCAGTCGGCGGGCACACCGTGGCGGGCGGGCTGGAGCTGGCGTTCTGATGCGGTCTACGAGGGCAATGGAGGACAGGCGTCGGCCGGCGGCGTCCCAGCCGGGCCAGTGCGGACGATGTTCCCGCAGCCGGGAACGCGATGATCCAGGCTGGGAGAGTCCTTCACGCCGTCGCGGTGGCAGAGCGAAGAACACGCGGCCCTCACCCGCCGGTGTCCGGCCTGGCTGCCGTGTTCGTCTGGTGGTCAGTTGTCTGGCCGGCGACGAGCCTGCGCCTTTACAATGTAGATTTATGATCAAGGCAACACGTTCATCCGGGCCGACCGCGACGTGACCGTCGCGGATCTCGCCGGACGCCGGGAGCCACGCCTCGCGGCCGCCGCCATGGCCCTGCTCCTCTCCCTCGGCGCCTTCGACCAGCTGAAGACGCCCGCCCTGCCGGCCCCCGCCGGAGCCGCCTCCTCGGCCGAGGAGGTCGCCGGGCGGCTGCGCGCACAGCTCGACGACGACGCCACCCGCGCCCCCTACGTCACCGCTCCGGCCGCTCCCCTCCTGGCGTCGTGCCCGCCGCGGAGTGGCGAGGCCCGGATGCCGCCCGGCGGCGTGCCCGCCTACAGCGGCGAGCTGCTCCCCCCGGAGATGAGCGAGCCACTGAGGGTCCGCTTCTGGATCACCTCCCCCGAGAAGGCGGCGAACGCCGTCACCGCGGCCCGCCCCGGCACCGGGGAGTGCGACCGTCCCGGCCACCAGACGCTCAAGGACGTGGCGGGCTACGACCGGCTGGGCTGGCGCGGCGTGCGCACCCTGGTCACGACGGACAGCTGGACGGACGACGGCATGCGGGGCGCCGTGGCGACGATCGTGGCCGCGCGCGGCGGGCTGCTGGCGGAGGTGACGTGGACCTGGCCGTTCGAGGCGGACGGCGAGCCCGGCCGGCACGCCCTGCTCCAGGGCACCGCATCGGCCGCGTCCGCGCTGGCGGCCACCGGCGGCGACCCCTCCAGACCCGCCACCGCCACGGCCTTGCGGTCGGCGTCGGCCAGGATGGCCGCGGCCCTGCCCCCTGCCTCCTCCTACGGCAAGGACATGACGTCCTGGCCGGTCCGGGGAAGCGGGCCGCGTTCACATGAACTGGTCTGCGGGGACCCCTCTCGTGAGGAGAACGCCTACGCCGGCGCTCCGGCCGTCACCCGTCGCCTGATCGGCGACGTCTCGGTCCACGAGGACGTGCTGTTCCTGCCGGACGAGCGCAGCGCCGAACGGGCCCGCACGACACCGCTCGCCTGGGACGGCTCATGCTCCTCCCGCGAGGACGGGCAGTCCTACAGCATCCAGCCCCGGCTCGACCCCTTCACCAGCGGCCCGTGGGCGGGACAGATCAGAACGTTCGCCGTGCAGCACCCCGAACCGCCACGCCGCCCCAAGGGCCCCGTCCGCCGCTCGACGGCTCATGTCGCGGTGGGTGTGCGCCATGGCACGACCATGGTCTACCTGCGCTGGCAGGGACCTGCCGGCACGGACCCGGCCGCCGCCCTGCGCAGCGGCCGCACCGCCCTCACGAGCACCCTCGGCCGGCTGCCCGCCGGCGGGTGAGACGACAGGCGCGCGCTCCGGCGGGCGACGATCGGTGTCGTCGCCCGCCGGAGCGTCACTTCCCAGGTGTCGTGGTCACGCGGGCTGGCCGACCAGCTTCTCCTGGCCCGCCTCGCCGGCGCTCTCCCCCTCCGCACGCCCGGAAGCGTGCCGCGAGCCCCCACGCTCCCGGCTCACCACCACGTACAGCGTCGGCACCAGCACCAGGGTCAGCAGCGTCGAGGAGATCAGGCCGCCGATCACCACGATCGCCAGCGGCTGCGAGATGAACCCGCCGGACCCCGTCACCCCCAGCGCCATCGGCGTCAGCGCGCAGATCGTGGCCACCGCCGTCATCAGGATCGGCCGCAGCCGGCGCCGGCCGCCCTCGATCACCGCCTGCACCACGCCCATGCCCTGCTCGCGGTACTGGTTGATCAGGTCGATCAGCACGATCGCGTTCGTCACCACGATGCCGATCAGCATCAGCATGCCGATCAGCGCCGGCACGCCCAGCGCCGTGTCCGTCGCCACCAGCAGCCCGATCGCGCCCGTGGCGGCGAACGGGATCGACACCAGCAGGATCACCGGCTGGATGAAGCTGCGGAACGTCGCCACCATGATCATGAACACGATCGCGATCGCCACCAGCATCGCCAGCCCCAGGTCGGCGAACGCGTCCGCCTGGTCGGCCGACACCCCGCCGATCTCGTAGGAGGCACCCGCCTGCAGCTGCAGGCCGTCCAGCTTCGTCGTCAGCGCCTGCGTCAGCGTGCCCAGGTCGCCGGAGTCCTCCGCCTTGGCCGACACCGTCGCGGAACGCTCCCCGTCGATCCTGGTCACCTGCGTCGGCCCGGCCACCTCGCGCACGTCGGCCACCGACGACAGCTTCACCAGCCCGGCCGCCGTGGGCAGCTTCAGGTTCCCGATCGCCTTCAGGTCGTCCGGCGCGTCGGCGCCGCGCAGCACCAGGTCGCTCGTACGGCCGTCCAGGACGATCTGGCCCAGCGGCGCGCCGCGGAACGCCTGCGCCACCGCCTGCCCGACCTGCGCCTCCGACAGGCCGCGCTCGGCGGCCTCCTCCCGGTCCACCACGACCTCGACGCGGGGCGCGCTGGTCTCCAGGTTCGACGACAGGTCCCGCAGGCCCGACACCTCGCCCATCGCCCGCTTCACCTCGTCGGTCGCGGCCCGCAGCGCCTCGGTGTCGGGCGCGCGCACGATCACGTCGATCGAGTCGGAGGCGAACCCGCCCCCGCCGCCGCCCCCACCGCCGATGGTGACCTCGCCGACCCCGGACAGGCCGTCGATCGCCGTACGGAGCTCCTTCTCGATCGTGGCGGTGTCGGAGTCCTCGGCCAGCGTCACCGAGTAGGAGGCCCGGTCGGCGCCGCCGCCGGTGCCGCCCATCATGGCGTTGCCGCCACCCACGTTCACCTGGTACGTCTCGACGCCGTCCTGCGCGGCCAGCACCGCCTCGACCTTCTTGGCCGCCTCGTCCGTCGTCGCCAGGTCCGTGCCGACCGGCATCCGCTGCGACAGCGACAGCGTGTTCTGCCCGGAGGAGTCGAGGAAGTTCGTCTGCAGCCCGCCGGCCAGCCCCATCGTGCCGACGAACACCGCCACCCCGATGAGGATCGTCACCAGCTTGAACTTGGTGGCGAAACGCAGCACCGGCAGGTAGGCCCGCTGCAGCGGCGAGCGCAGCTCCTTGGCCTCGGCCTCCTCCCGCTGCTTGCGCGCCTGCTCCGGCGTCAGGTCCGGCGTCCGCAGGAACCAGAACGCCAGCACCGGCACCACCGTCAGCGACACCACCAGCGAGGCCAGCAGCGCCACCGTCACCGTGATCGCGAACGGGCTGAACAGCTCGCCCACCAGGCCGCCCACCAGCGCGATCGGCGCGAACACCGCCACCGTCGTCAACGTCGAGGCCGTCACCGCCCCCGACACCTCACGCACCGCCGTCAAGATCGCCGGCAACCTGGCCTCGCCGTAGGCCAGATGGCGTTTGATGTTCTCCAGCACCACGATCGAGTCGTCCACCACCCGGCCGACCGCGATCGTCAGCGCGCCCAGCGTCAGCAGGTTCAGCGAGTAGTCGCCGGCCCACAGCACCAGCAGCGCGATCACCACCGACAGCGGGATCGACACCGCCGTCACCAGCGTCGAACGCACCGACAGCAGGAACACCAGGATGACCAGCACCGCGAACGCCAGCCCCAGCAGGCCCTCGGTGGTCAGGCTCTCGATCGACTGCTCCACGTACGGGGCCTGGTCGAACACCACCGACACCGCCGTGTCCGAGGAGTCGCCCAGCGCCTTGGTCAGGTCGGGCAGCTTCTCGGCGATGGCGTGCGAGATCGCCACCGCGTTGCCGTCGGGCACCATCGTCACCGACACGCCCAGGCTCGTCTTGCCGTCGGTGCGGGTGATGGCCGACGCGGCCTCAAGACCGCGCGTGATCTTCGCCACGTCGCCCAGCTTGACCGGCTTGAGCGGCTTCGGCGGCGCGACCGGCTGCCGCGCAGGCTGGCCCTGCCCCGGCCGTCCCGCCTGAGCCTGCTGCGCTTGCTGAGCCTGGGCCTGGGCCTGCTGCTGCTGTTGCTGCTGTTGCGCGGCCGAAGGCTGGGCGGGCGTCAGATACAGGTCCTTCAGCTTGCGCACCGAGTCGACCCGCGAGCCCACCTGCACCGTCAGCGACTTCTCGCCCGAGATCAGCGTCCCCGCCGGGATCGGCGTGCCGTTCGCCTTCAGCACCTCGGGGATCTGCGCCGCCGACACCCCCGCCAGCGCCATCTTCTTCGTGTCCGGCTCGATGGTGACGACCTCGTCACGGGTGCCCGTGACCGTCGCCTCCCGTACGCCCTCCACGCTCTGCAGCTCCGGCACCACGATCCGGCGCAGCTTGTCGGCCATCGCCCGCTCGTCGCCGCCGTCGCCGACCGCCAGCACCAGCACCGGGATGTCGTCGGTACTGCCCGCCACGACCTGCGGATCCACCCCGTCCGGCAGCTGCACCCCGCTGATCGCCTGCTGCATCTTGTTCAGCGACGACTCGATGTCGGTGCCGTACTCGAAGGCCACCTGGATCTGCGCCAGGCCCTCCTTCGAGGTCGACGTCATCTGCTCCATCCCGGCCAGCCCCTGGAAGGAGTCCTCGATCGGAGCGGTAACCTGATCTTCGACGATCTCCGGTGACGCACCCGGGAACGGCGCGATCACGAACGCGCCGGGAAACGACAGCGACGGCAGCAACTGCTGTTTGAGCTGCGGGATCGTGAACGCGCCGAACGCGGTCAGCACGATCGCCACCAAGATGACAAGGCTGCGGTTGAGCAGGCTCAGCCGGGCGAATGCGGTCATACTCCCCCTCCAAGAGTTCGCCCCACACTAACACTTCGCCTTGAACGAATATTTAGACGGACCGAGCTTTCCTGATAACCTTCTCAGGAAGCGAGAGGTGAGTGTGAGCGACGAACGCGAAGAGCTGATCAGCCGGATCACCCAGACCCAGCGTGGCCTGGGCAGGCTGTTCGCCCAGCACCAATCCCCCCTGTTCAGCTCCAACCTCACCATGAGGCAGCTCAAGGTCATCCTGATCCTGTCCACCACCGGCTCCGCCTCCGGCCAGGACCTGGCCCACAACCTCGGCGTCGGCCTCGGCACCGTCACCGGCATCGTCGACCGGCTCGTCGCCCACGGCCTCGTCGGCCGGCACGAGGACCCCCACGACCGCCGCGTACGCCGCGTCCAGCTCACCCCCGCCGGCACCAAGCTGATCGAGGACATCAACAACAGCGGCGTCCAGCACTACCGGCGCATCATGGAGCACCTCGACACCGAGACCCTGCGCGCCCTCGACCGCGTGACCCGGACGGTCCGCGACGTGGCCGAGAAGCTCGCCCACGAGGGCGACGCCTGACCCTTGACGGCGAGGCGAGCGCGCGCCTCGCCGTCAAGGGTTTTCTGCTGAGCGGTGGGCCTTGAGCCGGCCGTCGCCTTTACCTTGTAGATTTCTAGGCGAGTCGGGACAGCACCGGCGGCAGCTCGCCCTCGTGCACCACCGTCAGCCGCCGCGTCGCCCGCGTCACCGCCACGTACAGGTCCTGGCCCCCCATCGGCGACTGCCCCAGGATCCCCGCCGGGTCGACCACCACCACCGCGTCGAACTCCAGCCCCTTGGCCTGCGTCACCGTCAGCACCACCACCGGCGCGTCCAGGTCCCCCCGCGGGAACAGCGCGGCCATCTCGGCGTGCCGCGCGTCCGGCGTCACCACGCCCAACCGGCCCTCCCCGGCTCCACCGCCGGTCCCGGTCTCGCCGTCCTGGCCGCCCTCGGCCCTGCGCTCGGCCAGCTCGGCCGCCACCAGCTCCGGCAGCCCGGACACCGGCATGCGGACCGCCCGCGGCTCCGCGCCGCCCTCGCGTACCGACTCCGGCGGCTCCTGCCCGGGCGCGTACGCGCGCAGCACGTCCGCCGCCACCCGCATGATCTCCACCGGCGTGCGGTAGTTGACCAGCAGCCGCTCCTCGCGCCAGCGCCCCTCCAGGTACGGGTCCAGCACCTCCCCCCACGTACGCGCCCCCGCCGCCGACCCCGTCTGGGCCAGGTCGCCCACCACGGTCAGCGACTTGGCCGGCACCCGCCGCATGATCATCCGCCAGGCCATCGGCGACAGCTCCTGCGCCTCGTCCACGATCACATGCCCGTAGGCCCAGCCGCGGTCGGCCGCCGCCCGGTCGGCGGTGGTCAGGCCGATGCCGTCGTCGGCGTGCCGCTCGGCCAGTACGTCGGCCCGGTCGAGGACGCCCGCCTCGGCCACGCCCGTCGTGGTCAGCACCTCGCTCGCGTACAGCAGCTCCTCGGCCTGCTCCCGCTCCGCCCGCCTGGCCGCCACCCGCAGCGCCGAGTCGTCCTCGCCGAGCAGTGCGGCGGCCTCGTCCAGCAGCGGCACGTCCCCGTCCGTCCACTCCGCCTCCGGCGGGCGCGTCAGCAGGTGCCAGTCCAGGCCGGGCGGGCAGGCCGCCCACAACGTCTCCGGCGAGGAGAGCAGCTCCGCCACCAGCTGCTGCGGCGTCAGCTCCGGCCACAGCTCGTCCAGCGCCCGGCGCACCTCCGGCTCGCCCCACAGCCGCGCCGAGGCCAGCTCCACGTCCAGGTCGTCGAGGTCGCCCTCCAGGTCCAGCGGCTCGCTCAGCTCGGGTTCGCCCTCGATCACCAGCTCCTCGATGTGCAGCGACTCCTCCAGCGCCCGCGCCTCGGCCCTGGCCAGCTCCTTGAGCAGCTCGGTGACGACCAGCTTGCGCGCCATGTTGTGCGGCAGCCGTACCGCGCGCGCCCGCTCGCGCAGCCGCGCGCACGTCTCGTGCGGCACCCGCAGGCGCAGGCCGTCGAGCTCCACCACCAGCTCACCGGACGGCACCCGCTGGCGCAGCCGCACCGCCTCGGCCACCACCTCGGCCATGCGCGGATCACCCTTGACCACCGCCGCCTGCGGGGTGTCGGCCGCCGTCGCGCGCACGCCGGGGAACATCTCGCCGACCGTGGTCATCACCACCTGCGTCTCGCCCAGCGCGGGCAGCACCTGGCCGATGTAGCGCAGGAACATCGGGTTGGGGCCCACGACCAGCACTCCGCGCCGTTCGAGGGTGTCGCGGTGGGTGTAGAGCAGGTACGCCGCCCGGTGCAGCGCCGCCACCGTCTTGCCGGTGCCCGGCCCGCCCTGCACCACCAGCGCCCCCTGCAGCCCGGCCCTGATCACCCGGTCCTGCTCGGTCTGGATGGTGGCCACCACGTCGCCCATCCGGCCGGTGCGGCCCCGGCGCAGCGCGGCCAGCAGCGCCGCCTCGCCCACCAGCGTGCGCCGATCCCCCTCGCTCATCCGCTCCAGGTCGAACACCTCGTCGTCGATCCCGACCACGACCCGGTCCTTCAGGTGCAGGTGGCGGCGCCGTACCAGGCCGCCGGGATCGGTCGCGGTGGCCACGTAGAACGGCCGCGCCGCCGGAGCCCGCCAGTCGATCAGCACCGACTCGTGCCGTTCGTCGCGCAGGCCGATCCTGCCGATGTACGTGCGCAGGCCCGAGCCGTCGTCCACCCGGCCGAAGCACAGTCCCCGCTCGACCGCGTTCAGCTGCGCCAGCCGCCGCGCCTGCTCCGAGGCCAGCGCCTCGCGTTCCACCATCGCCTGGCGTGTTCCCGCGCCGGCGCCCCTGGCGTACACCTCGCGCAGCGTCGCCTCGGCGCGCTGCCTGGCGACGTCGAGCAGGTCGTAGAGCCACGCCACAGTGCGCTGCTCGCTGTCAAGGGCTTGCGCAAGACCATCTTGACGATTAGTCATTCCCTGGTATACTCCTAACAGGAGGTCTGTGAACAGCTCGCTTGCAGACATGCAATGTTCGAGCTTAGCGCCGCGCCATCGGCCCGCGCAATCCCTCCTCCGCACACGCGTGCGGATCGTGACCTTTCAGAGCGCCAGCACGGCCATGAAAGCCATGCTGGCCGCCATTCCGGCCGAGCACAGCTCCAGGCCCAGCCCCCGATGCCACCCCTGACGCCGCCCGTCCCGCTCCGGCAGGACCCGGACGAGACGGGCGCAGGTCCAGAGCACCCCGATCACCACCGCCACCCCCGCCGCCGAGCCGCCCCCATGCGCGTGCCCGGCCCCCACGTGATCGGATCCGCCTGTCGCCGTCAGCACGAGCAGGACCGACATCACCACGAAGTCGTGGATGTGATGACCGGCCTCCGCCCGCCGGGACGGCGAACCGCACCACCAGCCGGCGGCCAGCAGCGCGAGCACCGCGACGGCCACGAACCCCGCGTGCCCGGCCGCCATGCCCAGCGCCATGACGACGTGCGGCCACCTCCCGCCGGAACGCGCCGACGGCAGCAGCGCCGGGACGAGCGCCAGCACGCAGCCGGCCGACACCCCCGCCACGTGCAGCAGCTGCATCACGGGCCTCCTCACCCTTCGCGGTCCCGGCTGAACAGACCTCCGGCCCGGCCGGAACTCATCGCTCAGGCCGGCTCCGTGGCGAAAACCCGGCCCTGAGCGAGGAGAACCGTCCACACGCCCGACCTGTTCGAGGGCCGCACCTCCGGCGGTACGCGGGGCGCGCTGCTGCACTACGCCCGCGTGCCACTGTCGGAGTTCGGCGACGCCTGGCCCGGCGGGGTGCCGGTCCAGGCGCACGGCATGGACGCCGACCCCTTCTTCGCCGGCGAGGGCGACCTCGGCTTCGCCCGGCAGGTGGTCGAGTCGGCGGAGCGGGGCGAGCTGTTCCTCTACCCCGGCGACCAGCACTACTTCGCCGACCCCACCCTGCCCTCCTACGACCCGGACGCCGCCACGTTGCTGCTGTCCCGCACGCCGGCCTTCCTCGGCGTCGTCTCCTGACGCCCCGCCGGCGAACTTACGGGCGGCGGAACAGCGCCGACAGCAGGAACGCCTGACCGAACAGCGGGGCCTCGCGCGGCTGCTCCGTCATCGGGCGCAACTCCACCTCCGTGTAGCCGGAGAGGATCCGGCGCAACTCCTGCGGCGTGTAGGCCAGCCCTCCGTGCAGGCGGCCGTCGCGGTAGAAGTCCTCGTCGGGCTGCTCGGAGCCCATGCGGCCGGCCGCGAAGTAGGTCAGCCCCAGGTGGCCGCCGGGCGCGAGCACGCGTTCCAGCAGGGCGAGGTAACTCACCCGGCGGTGCGGCGGCAGGTGGTGCAGGCAGCCGGAGTCGTACACCAGGTCGTACGGCCCCGCCGGCGCCGAGGTGAAGGCGTCCCCGCACACGAACCGCACCTCGGCGCCCGCCTCGCGGGCCCGCTCCCGCCCCCACTCCACGGCCGTGGGCGACAGATCCACCGCGTCCACCTCGAACCCGAGCGAGGCCAGGTAGACGGCGTTGCGTCCCGGGCCGCAGCCCAGGTCCAGGGCGCGGCCGGGCACCAGCAGCCCCCTGTCCACGTAGGAGGCCAGGCTCTCGTCCGGCCCGGCCGTGAAGAACGGGACCTGCCTGGAGCGGTCGGCGTAGAACTCGTCCCACCAGCCGGACGCCCGCTCCGTCCACCGGTCGGCGCCGGCGGCGAACATCCGGTCCAGCAGCTCCATGACGTCGTCGATCGTACGGATGGTGCGATTCACCCAGGACCTCCAAGAAAGGGGGCCGCCCCGCGCGGCCAGGCCCGTCGATCCTAGGCCGCCACGGCCCGCGTACGCCCTGGTCAAAGGCCCTTTCCGCACCCTCGCGCGAGGCGCTGAACGGGGCCGGGAGCGCCGTTCCATCGGCCTCCTCACTTCCCCCTCCGCGAGCGCGGCCGGCGTCCGGCGGCGCCGTCCTGAGCGGCGGACGCGGCCATGCCGGCGCCGCTCCGGCACCGGCCGGCGGCGGGCGGGGCTGTGGTCTTGCTCACACCTCGCCCACCCGCCGCGGCCGGTGCGGGCGGGTGCTAGCTTGACCGTCCATGTCCGACTATCTGCGAGAGCTGTTCTCCCTGCACGGCCGGCGCGCGCTGGTGACCGGCGGCAGTTCCGGGATCGGCTACGCCATCGCCGAGGCGATCGGCCGCGCCGGGGCCGGCGTCGTGCTGGTCGCCCGCAGACACGCCGAACTGGACCAGGCGGTCGCCCGGCTGCGCGAGCACGGAGTCACCGCCTGCGCGATCAGCGCCGACCTCGGCGACCGCGCCGCCGTCCAGCGGGTCTGCGAGCGCGCCGGAGACATCGACATCCTGGTCAACGACGCCGGCAACAACATCCGCAAGCCCATGGCCGAGCTCACCGTGGACGACTACGAGCGCACGATCGCCGTCAACCTGACCGCCCCCTACCTGCTCGGCCAGCACTTCGGCCCGCGCATGGCCGCCCGCGGCTGGGGCCGGATCATGAACGTCGGCTCGCAGCAGTCGATCAGCGCGTTCGGCGACAGCGGCGTCTACGGGGCGTCCAAGGCGGCGCTCGCCGGGCTGACCCGGTCGCAGGCCGAGGCGTGGTCGGCGAGCGGGGTGTGCGTGAACACGATCATGCCGGGGTTCGTGCTGACCCCGCTGACCGAGGCCGCCCAGGCCATCCCCGGCCGGGTCGAGGTCATGGCGGCGCGGCACATGGCCGGCCGCAACGGAGTCCCGGAGGACTTCGCGGGCGCCGCCGTCTTCCTGGCCGGCAACGCCTCCGCCTTCGTCACCGGCCAGATGCTCTTCGTCGACGGAGGCTTCTCCGTCCACTGATGGTGCTCGTACGACCGCCGGGCGCCTTTACAAAGTAGATCAGTCGCGGCGGAACTCCCGCACCCCCGCTCCCTCGCGCCAGGCGGTGATGACGAGCTCGTCACCGGTGACCCTGGTCCACGCCACCTCGCTCAGCTCGATCCGGAACAGGTGGGACTCGGTGCCGGGCAGCCCGAACGACGCCAGCAGCTCCGTGTCGGCGATCTCCACCGCCCGGCCGGCCAGCTTCAGGTCCCCCTCCCACGAGGACGGGTCGGCCGGGTCGGGGTCGCGTGAGGTCACGTGCAGCGCCATCCGCGGATCGCGGCGCAGGTCGGCGGCCTTGACCGCGCGCGGCATGGAGCCCGTCCACAGCTCCCCGTCGCGGAAACTCGTCTCGACGCCGCTCACCCGGGGCGAGCCGTCCTTGCGCAGCGTGGCCAGCACCTTGTGCGTGTACGCGTCCATGAGGCGGCGCGCCACCGCGGCCAGCTCGGGCGCCTGCTCGCCGAACTCGTTCCATGAAGCCATGGCACCCATCATGGACGCCGCCACCGACACAAACCCCGCTACCGGACCATCGGCGGGCGACCGGCGGCCGATGGGCGGGCGACCCGTGAGGCGCGTTCAGCGGGTGTTCAGGCGCGGCGGCGGGCGCGGTAGGCGCTGGCCTTGGCGCGGTTCTGGCAGGACAGGCCGCAGAAGCGCCGCGAGGTGTTCTTCGTGACGTCGAAGAAGACCAGCTCACACCCACCGGCCTCGCACGAGCGCAGCCGCTCCCCCTGCCCCACCCCGATCACCATGGCCAGCGCCGTGGCCGCGTCGGCGGCCCAGGCGTCGGGCAGGCTCGCCCCGGCGCCGTGGAAGGCCAGGCGCGGCGGGTCCCCGTGCAGGCTGGGGACGGCGCCGTGGCGGACCAGAGCCTGGTTGAGCGCGGTGACGTCGCCGGCGAAGGCGGGGTGGAGCTCGGCGGCCACGCCGGCCAGCCGATCGGCGTCGGCGTCCGTCAGCGGGCGGCCGGGCGTCCAGTCGTGCGCGCGCAGCGCCTCCTCCAGCGCGGCCCGCCGGTTGTCCGGCGGGGTGACGGGACGGCCGCGGGCGCGTTTGACGTGCAGTTCGTTCACCAGGAGGACGGCGAGCTCCGCCCACCTCCCGACATAACTGTCTATTTGGGATTGACCAGTGATGCGCCAGGCCTCTATCGTCACTGGCATAGCTTACCTAGACAGTGAGGGATTGTGGTCATGAACGCAGCGTCCAAGCTCGCCCGCCGCATGTGGCACCAGCTGGAGCCGGTGCACGCCGTGCTGTACTTCTCGCCGCAGGCGAACGACGCGGCGGCGGCGCTGGGGTACGACATGACGTCGCGCTGGCCCAGCTATTTCGCCTACCGCACCGCCCCGCTGGGCGCGGCGGGCGCGCGGCTGGCCACGGCGGCGTACTACAGCTTCAGCCCGGCGACGGTGGCCGAGCACGTGCCCGCCGTATGGGACGTGGCCTCGCCCGAGAAGGTGCTGCGGACCCGGCTGGAGGCGATCGACCAGACCTATCGCCACCTGCTCGGCGACCGGGTGGCGGGGCCGGACGTGACCGAGGCGGCGGAGCTGGCCAGGCGGGCGGCGCAGAGCGTCACGGTGGGCGGGCGGCCGTTCGCGGCGGCCAACCTGGACCTGCCCTGGCCGGACGAGCCGCACCTGGCCCTCTGGCACGCCGCCACCGTGCTGCGCGAGCACCGCGGCGACGGCCACCTGGCGGCCCTGGCCGCGGCGGAGCTGGATCCGTGCGAGGCGCTGGTGTCGTTCGCGGCGATCGGGGCCGGGCCGGTGGCGAACTTCGCCGGGCGGGGCTGGAGCGAGCAGGAGTGGGCCGAGGCCATGGAGCGGCTGGCCGGCAGGGGGCTGGTGGACGCCGCCGGGCAGGCCAGCGACGGCGGCCGTGAGCTGCGCGACCAGGTGGAGCGGATGACCGACGACCTGGGCGGCGAGGCGTGGGGGGTGGT
>NZ_BAAAMU010000005.1:95642-103383 GCF_039529435.1 Nonomuraea maheshkhaliensis | reverse complement strand
AGCGCGCCGGGCGGCTGGCCCAGCTCGCCGCCCCGTTCCTCGGCGCGGTCTTCGAGGCCGGGCTGCTGCCGATGACCAGCACGCTGGGCATCGCGACGGTGCGGGTCCCCGACTGACGCGACCGTCGCAGACGGCCACGTCATCGGCCACGCCGGCAGGCTAGCGGCGGCCGTACTTCTTGTGCACCGCCTGTTTGCTCACGCCGATCGCGTCGGCGATCTGCGCCCAGGCGAGCCCGGCCACCCGGGCGCGCCTGACCTGGACCGCCTCCAGCCGCTCGATCTCGCGGCGCAGCGCGGTGGCGGCGCGCAGGGCCAGCAGCGGATCGTCGTCCTGCGTCTGCCTCACGAGGGTCGCCAGGTCGTCCGTCATGTTCTAAAGGTAGTCCAGCAGCAGCCGGTTGATCTCCTCAGGACGTTCCAGGCCCGGCAGGTGGCCGGCCCACGGCAGCTCCAGCAGCCGCCCCGCGGGCAGCTCGCCGGCCACCTGGCGGGCGGTGGCCACGAAGTACGGCAGCTCGTGCCCGCCGGTCACGACCAGGGCCGGCACGTCCAGGTCCGGCAGCGACAGCTCCCGTTCGAACTGCTCCGGCTCGGGGTCGGCGGCCAGCTGCGCCTCGAACGCGTGCCGCTGCATCGCCGCCAGCCGCAGCCGGGCCCCCTCGTCCGCCTCGGGGCCCAGCAGGGTGCGCACGTTGAGCTCGGTGGCCTCCTCCACCTGGCCCCGCTCCAGCAGGCGTCCCTCCTCGTCCCAGTACGCCCGCAGGTCCGGCGTGGGTTCCAGGTCGACGATGGGGTTGAGCAGCACCAGCCGCCCGGCCAGCCCGGCCGAGGCCAGCTCCAGCGCCACCCGGCCTCCGCCCGAGGAGCCGACCATGGCGGCCCGGGTGACGCCCAGCGCCGCCAGCACCTTGGCCACGTCGTCGGCGTGGTTGTAAGGGCCGTCGGCCCGGTAGGGCGTGTGCCCGTACCCGCGGAAGTCCACCTTGATCACCCGGAAGCGGTCGGCCAGCGCGTCCCACTGAGCGTCCCACATGCCGGAGTCGGCGGCCATCGAGTGCAGCAGCACCACCGGGTCGCCCGTGCCGCGTTCTGCGTGCCAGATCGTCATCGCGACTCCACCGCCATCCGCACGCCCAGCCCGATGAGCAGCACGCCGGAGATCCGCTCCAGCCGGCGCCGGACCGCGGGCCGCTCCAGGACGGTCCCGGCCCTGGCCACCGCCCGGACCAGCAGCCCGTACCAGAGCAGGTCCACCGCCACCCACACCAGGGCGAGCGTCACCAGCGTCAGCGGCACGTCGTGTCCGGCGGGGACGAACTGCGGCAGGAACGACATCGCGAACACGCCGGCCTTCGGGTTGGCCAGGCAGGTGCCGAGCCCGGCCAGGTACGGCCCGCGCCGCCCCGGCGCGACGACCCCTTCCTTCCTGGCCGGCGCCGCCTCGCGGGCCTGCCACAGCGCCTGGGCGCCCATCGCGACCAGCAGGACGGCGCCGGTCACGCGCATGACGTCGTAGGCCAGCTGCGAGGCCACGAGCAGGGCCGACAGGCCGAACGCGGCGGCCAGGCCCCACGCCAGGATCCCGGTCTCGTTGCCCAGTGTGGCGGCCAGGCCGGAGCCGCGGCCCGCGCGCAGCGTCTGGCGCATGATGACGGCCGTGCCGACCCCGGGCACCATGGCCACCAGGACACACGCGCCCGCGAATGCGAGAAGGTACATGCGGGGATGCTGACAGAACCGCGCCCGGATTTCGCCTGGTTTTCGGTGCGTGTCCCGATGTCAGCCGTACAGCTTGACCAGTTCGGCGACCGCCTCGCCCATGAGCGCGCGCAGTTGCGGCGGCCCCAGCACCTCCACGTCGGCGCCCATCCGCAGCAGCACCCAGCGGGCGTGCGTGATCGACTCCACCGGCACGGTCAGCGTGCGCCACCCCTCGGGGTCGGGCTCTCCGGCGGCGGCCAGCGCGGCGGCGACCACGTCGGCGCCCATCGTGTACGCCAGCAGGTCCTCCCGCCCGGGCGCCACCTTGACGACGGCCTCGGCGGTGTACATCCGCTCGCGGAACTCCTTGGCGTACGCCTGCCAGAACGAGCCCAGCTCGAACCCGTCCGGCCGGGCGAAGCGGCCCGGCAGCGTCTCCAGCGTCAGGATGCGCGCCACCCGGTAGGTGCGCGGCGAGCCGTCGGGCGGCGCCGCCACCAGGTACCAGGAGCCGCCCTTGAGCACCAGCCCGTACGGGTGGATGACCCGGTCGACCTCCTTCTGACCCCAGCGCCGGTAGGTCATGTGCAGCGGCCGCTGCTCCCACACCGCCTCCGACACCTCGCCCAGGTGCGGCACGTCGTCGGAGGAGCGGTACCAGCCGGGCACGTCCAGCAGGAACCGCTCGCGCATCCGGGAGGCGTGCGAGCGTGGCTCGGGCGGCAGCGCGGCCAGCAGTTTCAGCTCGGCGTTGGCCGCCACCTCTGCCATGCCCAGCTCGGCCGCCGGGCCCGGCAGCCCGGCCAGGAACAGCGACGACGCCTCCTCGGCGGTCAGCCCGTTGAGCCGGGTGCGGTAGCCGTCGAGCAGCTGGTAGCCGCCCGCCGGGCCGCGGTCGGCGTAGACCGGGACGCCGGCCGCCGACAGCGCCTCGACGTCGCGATAGACGGTGCGTACCGACACCTCCAGCTCGGCCGCCAGCTCCGGCGCGGTCATGCGGCCGCGCGTCTGCAGCAGCAGGAGAAGCGAGAGCAGGCGGCTGGCACGCATAACCGCCATTGTATTGCGCACATTGTCCGTGTTTGTATGAACAGATGGAACGTGTGCGCGCCATCATGAACACCCTGCGGACCGCTGACAGCGTGTCGGTGTCCGAGCTGGCCGCCGAGCACGGCGTGTCGGAGATGACGATCAGGCGCGACCTGGACGAGCTGGCCCAGCAGGGGGTGGTCCGCCGGGTCAGGGGCGGCGCGCTGTCGTTGCTGCTGCGCGGCGAGGAGCCGCCGTTCGGGGTGCGCGAGCGCGAGGCGGTGGAGGCCAAGCGGCGCATCGGGCAGGCGGCGGCGGAGCTGGTCGCCGACGGGGAGGCGGTGATCCTGGACGGCGGCACGACCACGCTGGAGGTGGCCCGCGCGCTGGCCGGGCGGCGGGTGACCGTGCTGCCGCTGGCGTTGCAGGCCGTGTCGCTGCTGGCGGGCGCGCCGCGGGTGCGGGTGGTGCTGCCCGGCGGCGAGGTGCGCAAGGGCGAGCTGAACGTCACAGGACCGCTCACCGAGAGCTCGATCAGGGCGCTGCGCTTCGACACGGCCGTGATCGGCTGCTGCGGCCTGTCGGCCGAGCACGGCCTGACCGCGCACGACCTGCCGGAGGTGGCCGTCAAACAGGCCGCCATCGCCTCGGCGCGGCGGGTGGTCGTGGTGTGCGACTCGGGCAAGTTCGCGCGTACGGCGTTCGGCGCGGTCTGCCCGATCGGCCGGCTGGACGTGGTCGTGACGGACTCCGGCATCCCGCCGGAGGAACGCGACGCCCTGGTGGCGGCCGGCGTGACGGTCAAGGAGAGCGGGTGAGCGGCGCCCGGGTCCTCGTCCGTGAGCGGGTGGCCGTCTACCTGCTGTTCTTCCTGGCCGGGGCGGCCATCGGCACGTGGACGGCGCGCATCCCGGCCATCAAGGAACGCCTCGGGCTCGGCGACGGCCGGCTGAGCCTGGCCCTGCTGGCCATCGCCGCCGGGTCGGTGCTCGGCATGACGGTGGTGGGCCGGCTGGTGGACCGCCACGGCAGCGCCCGGGTGATGATCCCGGCCGCGCTGGCCCAGGGCGTGGTCCTGGTGCTGCCGGCATACGCCTTCGACCTGGTGTCGCTGGCGGGGGCGCTGCTGCTGTTCGGGCTCGTGCACGGGGTGCTCGACGTGTCCATGAACGCCAACGCCGTGCAGGTGGAGCGGGCCCTGGGGCGGCCGGTCATGTCGTCGTTCCACGCCGTCTTCAGCCTGGGCGGGTTCGCCGTGGCGAGCGTGGGCGGGCTGTTCGCGCACTTCGCGCTGACGGCGGCGGTCACGTTCTGGTCGGCCGGGGCGATGATCGCGGCGCTGGCGGCCTGGGCGGCGCGGTGGGCGCTGCGGCCCGCGCCCGAGCGGGCGGACGGCGCGCGGGGGCGGGCCGGGCTGCCGAAGGGCATCGTGTTCCTGGGCGTGCTGGCGTTCTGCTGCCTGGTGGGCGAGGGGGCCGCGGCGGACTGGAGCTCGGTCTACCTGAGCGAGGACCTGGCCGCCGCGCCGGGGTTCGCCGCCGCCGGGTACGCGGCCTTCTCCATCATGATGACGGCGGGCCGGCTCGCGGGTGACCGGCTGGCCGCCCGGCTCGGGCCGGTGCCGCTGGTGCGCTGCTGCGGCCTGCTGGTGGCGGCCGGGCTGGGGCTGGCGCTGCTGGCCGGGCATCCGGTGGCGGGCGTGGCCGGGTTCGGGCTCTTCGGAGCGGGCCTGTCGTGCATCGTGCCGCAGGTGTTCGCGGCCGCCGGGCACCGGGATCCGGCCTACGCCGGGCGGTCGCTGGCGCGGGTGGCGGCGCTCGGCTACCTGGGGTTCCTGACCGGGCCGGTGCTCATCGGGGGCCTGGCCGAGCTGACGGGGCTGCCCCGGGCGCTGGCCGTTCCCGCGCTGCTGGCCGCGTTCGTGGCCCTGGCCGCGACGGCGCTGCGCGTCCGCGCCGAGGAACGGGCGCCCTGAGCGATTTCCCGCGCCTCTCGACGCACCCGCCGGGGAACGGGCGCGGGCGCGGCAGACGCGGGCAGAACGGGCGTGGCGGTCAGGCGAACTGCTGCCAGCCGAGCCTGACCACCATCGCGACGACCACGCACAACAGCACGATCCGGACGAACGACGCGCCCCGCCTGAGCGCCATCCGCGCGCCGAGCTGGGCGCCGGCCACGTTGCACACGGCCATGCCGAGGCCCAGCGCCCACTGCACGTGCCCCTGCACCGCGAACACCGCCAGCGCGCCCAGGTTCGTCCCGATGTTGATGATCTTGGCGGAGGCCGACGCCGAGACGAAGTCCAGCCCGAGGATGGTGGTGAAGGCGATGATGAAGAACGTTCCCGCGCCCGGCCCCAGGACGCCGTCGTAGAAGGCGATCCCGACGCCCGCCGTGGCCACCGCCGCGACGACGCGGGACCGGGTGCGCAGGTGCGGCACGGGCACCGCGCCCATCGCCGGGCGCAGCGTCACGAACGCGGCCACGGCCAGGAGCACCACGATGACGGCAGGGCGCAGCACCTCGGCCGAGATGGAGGCCGCGGCCCACGCGCCCAGCCCGGCGCACACCACGGCCAGGGCCGCGCCCGGCAGCACCACCTGGCGGTCCACCTTGGTGGTACGGGCGTAGGCGACGGCCGCGGAGGTGGTGCCGAAGACGGACGAGAGCTTGTTGGTGGCCATCGCCTCGACCGTCGGCATGCCGGTCATCAGCACGGCGGGCAACTGCAGCAGGCCGCCGCCGACCACGACGGCGTCGACCCACCCTGCTCCTGCGGCCGCGGTCAGCAACACCAGGACCTGATCCAGCGGCACGCGCCACTCCCCCGATTCCCCCAAGAAACGACAAGAGTGTACAAGTCGGGAATCAGTTACTCAGCGCCAGCCCCTGCCCAGGCGTCACTCACGGCCCCGCCAGGACGTCGGTCAGGCCCGAGCCAGCCTCGGCTGGGCCCCGGCCGAGCGCTCAGCCCGGCCGGCCCCGCGTGCTCTTGCCGTCGCCGAGCGCGCAGGACAGTTCGCGTGCCGTCTCCGCCACCGAGGCGCCGATCTCGTGCAGCCTGGTGTGTGAGGCCGCCCGGGTGACGGAGACGCTGATCGCCGCCGTGATCACCCCCCGGTGATCGCGTACGGGGGCCGAGACGCCCGCCTCGCTGTCGTCCAGCTCGACGTCGGAGACCGCGTAGCCGGCCGTGCGCGCCGAGGCCAGCTCCTTCAGCCACGCGTCGATGCCGCCGACGCTGCCGTCGAGCCCGGCCGGCAGCACGGTGGCGAGAAGTTCGCGCACGCGTTCCTCGTCCCACTCGGCCAGCAGCGACCGGCCGGCCGCCGCCATGATCACCGGGACGGAGACGCCCTCCCAGACCCGGTGATAGGCGCGTGAGGAGGGCACCGACAGCAGGGTCAGCACCATGTTGCCGCGCAGCACGCACAGGTAGGCGTCCTCGTCGAACGCCGCGGCCAGCCGCCGCACGTAGGGGGCCGAGACCCGGACGAGCCGGGACTGCTCGGTCCGCGCGGCGAGGGCGAACAGCCGCCATCCGAGCCGGTAGCGCCGGGTGAGCGGGTCGCGTTCGACCATGCCCTCGACTTCAAGCCCGCGCAACGCCCGGGAAACCTGGCTCTTCTCCCTGCCCAGACGCTGGGCGATCCAGCTGACGCCGAACCCGTCGGCGTCCCGCTCGTCCCCGAGACCCGCGAGTATCTCCAGGATTTCCATGTCCCGTCGCAGGCCGGCCGAGGACATGGGCGGCTTGTCAGTCATCCTTGTCCGTTCATCACGAAAGCGTTGCATTAATTGCACCATATTTTGCGCTCAGCGCAACAGATCGCATAGGTTTGCGAATCCATGCAAGCGTAAATGAAGGCGGTTCCTCCATGAGTTTCAGCGAGTACGTGGTCTCACGATGGGACACCCTCTCGCTGGCCGCCGCGGAGCACGCCCTGGTCGTGGCCATCGCCATGGCCGTCGCCACCGCCGTCGGCGTGCTCGCCGGGCTCCTGTTCCACGACTCCCCGAGAGCGAGGGGAGGCGCGATAGCGGCCTCGGCGGCCGTCCTGACGGTGCCCTCCCTGGCGCTGCTCACCCTCCTCATCCCCATCACCGGGCTCGGCTGGGGCTCCACCCTCGTCGCGCTCACCGCGTACGCCTTCCTGCCGATCATCCGCAACACCGTGACCGGGCTGCGCGGCCTGGACGCCGCCACCGTGGAGGCCGGCCGGGGCATGGGCCTCAGCCGCACCCGCGTGCTGCTGCAGGTGCAGCTGCCCCTGGCCTGGCCGCTCATCCTCACCGGAGTGCGCGTCTCGGCGCAGATGCTCATCGGCATCGCCGCCATCGCCGCCTTCGTCGACGGCCCCGGCCTGGGCACGCAGATCTTCGAGGGCCTGTCCCGCCTCGGCTCGGTGAACTCGCTCAACGCCACGCTCGCCGGAACGCTCGGCATCGTCGTGGTCGCCGTCCTGTTCGACCTGTTCTTCTTCGCCGTCCGCCGGCTCACCATCCCGAGGGGGCTTCGTGTTCGACCGTGACACCGAAGGCGTGCGCATCGAATTGCGCTCGCTGACCAAGCACTACCCGGGGCAGCCCGCCCCAGCGGTCGACGACGTCACCCTCGACATCCCCGCAGGAGAGCTCGTCGTGCTGGTCGGCCCGTCCGGCTGCGGCAAGACGACCACCATGAAGATGATCAACCGGCTGGTCGAGCCGACCTCCGGCGAGATCCGCATCGGCGGCCAGGACGTGCTCGGCCTCGACCCCGACCAGCTGCGCCGGCACATCGGCTACGCCATCCAGCAGGTCGGCCTCTTCCCCCACCAGACGGTCGCCCAGAACATCGGCCTGGTGCCCAAGCTGCTCGGCTGGAGCGCCGACCGGATCGAGGCCCGCGTCGAGGAACTGCTCGCCCTGGTCAGCCTGGAGCCGTCGCAGTTTCGCGACCGCTACCCCCGCCAGCTGTCCGGCGGCCAGCAGCAGCGCGTCGGCGTTGCGCGGGCGCTGGCCGAGGA
>NZ_BAAAMU010000005.1:50019-95632 GCF_039529435.1 Nonomuraea maheshkhaliensis | reverse complement strand
GGGGGCTGCCCCCCGACCCGCCCGTCATGCTCATGGACGAGCCGTTCGGCGCCACCGACCCGATCACCCGCGAGCACCTGCAGAACGAGTTCGCCCGGCTGCAGAAGCAGCTGCGCAAGACCATCATCTTCGTCACCCACGACTTCGAGGAGGCCATCAAGCTGGGCGACCGCATCGCGATCCTGCGCGAGCGCTCCCACATCGCCCAGTACGACACGCCCGCCGCCATCCTCGCCGCCCCGGCCGACGAGTACGTGGCCGGGTTCATCGGCCAGGACGGCACCCTCAAGCGCCTCGCCCTGCTCAGCGTCGCCGACGTGCCACCGGCGCTGCCACCGGACAGCCGCCTGCCCCAGGTGGGCGCCGACGCCAGCCTGCGCGAGGCGCTGGACCTCATGCTCTCCCACGGCACCGACCGGTGCGGCACGCCGACCGGCGTGCTCACCTACGCCTCGCTGTGCGAGGCCGTGGGCGCCCCGGCCGAGGCGGTGGTCTCCGGTGACCGCTGACACGCTGCCCGCCGCTCCCGCCCTCCCGGCCGCGGGCCGACCGGCGGCCCTGCGTCACCTGCTCACCCCCGCCGTGGTGGCCGTCGTGCTCGTCGCCCTGTACGTCTGGGTCGGCACGCTCGAACTGGACTCCATCGAGCAGCGCAGCCTGAACGCGGCCGTGATCGTGGCCAAGGCGGTCGAGCACCTGGAGATGACCGCCGCCGCCACCGTCCTGGTGGTGATCATCGCGATCCCGCTGGGCATCGTCGCCTCGCGGGCGCGCAACCGCTTCATCGCCCCGATCATCCTGACCGCGGGCAACCTGGGCCAGGCCGTGCCGTGCATCGGGCTGCTGGTGCTGTGCACGTTCCTGATGGGCGTCGGCTTCCAGACCGCGCTCGTCGGGCTCGTCGCGTACGCCGTGCTGCCCGTGCTGCGCAACACCATGGTCGGCGTGCAGCAGGTCGACCCGGCCCTCATCGAGGCCGCCCGCGGCATGGGCATGACCGGTGGCCAGATCCTGCGCCGGGTCGAGCTCAAGCTCGCCGTTCCCGCGATCCTCGCCGGGCTGCGCACGGCGCTGGTGCTGACCGTGGGCGTGGCCACGCTGGGCGCGTTCGTCGCCGCCGGCGGGTTCGGCGAGCTGATCATCAACGGGCTCAAGCTGAACCGCATGCCCGTCACCATCGTCGGCGGCGTGCTGACCGCCTGCATCGCCTTCCTCGTCGACTGGCTGGGCGGCCTCGCCGAGGACCTGCTCAAGCCCCGCGGCATGTGACCCCCTTTCCCTATTCGGTGCACGTTTTCCGATCATCGAGAAACACGAGGTGTTTTCGACATGCTTTTCCGTCCCGTCCGGACGACCTTCGCCCTGCTCGCCGCCGCGGCACTGACCCTGGGCGCCGCCGCCTGCGGCTCGCCCGGAGAGGTCAAGGCGGGCAGCGCGGGCGACGAGCTGGCCGGCGCCACGTTCGTCGTCGGCTCCAAGGACTTCACCGAGAACATCATGCTCGGCAAGATCGCCGTCCAGCTGCTCAAGGCGCACGGGGCGGAGATCGTCGACAAGACCAACCTGGGCGGCACCGTGGCCAACCGCAAGGCCCTGGAGTCCAGCGAGATCGACATGTACTGGGAGTACTCCGGCACCGGCTGGATCGAGCACCTGAAGAACGCCAAGCCCATCCAGGGCTCCGCCGAGCAGTTCAAGGCCACCGCCGACGCCGACCTGAAGCAGAACAAGATCCACTGGATCGGCCCGACCCCGCTGAACAACACCTACGCCCTGGCCATCCGCTCGGAGAAGGCGGCGGAGCTGGGCGTCAAGACGGTGTCCGACGTGGCCGAGCTGGCCAAGACCAAGCCCGACGAGGTCAGCATCTGCATCGAGACGGAGTTCTCCACACGCGACGACGGGCTGCCCGGGCTGAGCAAGGCCTACGACCTGACCATCCCCAAGGAGCGCGTCAAGCTGCTCGACACCGGCGTCGTCTACACCGAGACCGACAAGGGCCAGACCTGCAACTTCGGCGAGGTGTTCACCACCGACGGCCGCATCGCCGCGCTCGGCCTGACCGTGCTGGAGGACGACAAGAAGTTCTTCCCCATCTACAACGCCGCCATGACCATGCGGCAGGAGACCTACGACAAGTACCCCGCGCTGGAGAAGGTGCTGCAGCCGGTTGTCGCCAAGCTGGACGACGCCACCATGCAGCAGCTCAACGCCCGGGTGGACGTCGAGGGCGAGGAGCCGGGCAAGGTGTCGGCGGACTGGCTGGGCAAGCAGGGCCTGCTCGGCTCCGACGCCTGACGACGCTCACGTTCGCGCGGCGCGTTCCGCCCGCAGTCCGGCGCAGCTCTCGCCGATGATGTCGAGGAGCTGCTCCACCCGGTCCCGGTGGGTGCGGTGGCTGACGACGCACACCCGGATCATGTACCGGCCGCCGATCCGCGTGCTGGACAGCAGCGCCCGGCCCCGCGCGATCACGCGGCGCAGCAGCTCGGCGTTGAACGCGTCGGCATCGGTCCCGTCCTGCGGAACCCAGCGGAAGGCGACGGCCGTCAGGCTCGGCCGCCACGGAACCTCGAAACCCAGCTCACGCAGCCGGTCGTGGACGAGTCCGGCCAGGTCGAGCTTCTCGTCCAGGGCGCGGCGGAAGGCGGCCAGGCCGTGCAGCTTGATCGGCAGCCACAGCCGCAGGCCGCGGAAGTCGCGGGTCAGCTCTGGGGAGTACTCGCTGAAGTTGGGGATCTCCTCCTCCTCGCTCAGGTCCTGGAGGTAGGCGGCGTCCATGTGGTGGGCCTGGCGCAGCAGGGCGCCGTCGCGTACCAGCAGCGCGCCGATCCCGTACGGCAGGAACAGGGCCTTGTGCGGATCCATCGTGATCGAGTCGGCCAGCTCGATGCCGCGCAGCCGGGCCCGGCCGCGTTCTGTGAGCTGGAACGGGCCGCCGTAGGCGGCGTCGACGTGGAACCACGCGCCGGCCCGCCCGGCGACGGCGGCGAGCTCGGTGAGCGGGTCGACGGCTCCGGTGTTCGTCGTGCCCGCGCTGCCGATCACCAGGAACGGCCGCAGCCCGGCCCGCCGGTCGTCCTCGATCATCCGCTCCAGCGCGGCCGGATCCATGGCCAGGTCAGGGCCCGTCGGCACGGCGCGTACGTGGGCGCGCGGGACGCCCGCCAGCAGGGCCGCCTTGGCGCAGGAGGCGTGGGTCTGGTCGGTGACGTAGACGGTGCCGTCGAGGAAGCTCTCACCGAGCCGGGCGACGCGGGCGGTCACGATGGCCGAGAAGTTGGCCATCGAGCCGCCGGAGGTGAGGATGCCGCGCGCCTGCTCGGGGTAGCCGAACAGGTCGCAGAGCCAGCGGACGGCCGTCGCCTCGATCTGCGCGCAGGCGGGGGCCAGTTGCCAGACGGAGACGTACTTGTTCATCACCGCGGCCATGAAGTCGGCGAGCGCGGCCGTGTACAGGCCGCCGCCCGGCACGTAGGCGAGATAGCCCGGCCCGGCGCTGGCGGCTCCGACACGGGCCGCCGCGTGCAGCGTGGACAGCAGACCTGGCAGCGGGCTGCCCAGCTCGGGGGCCGGCTCGCGCAGCGCCTTCGCCAGGTCGTCGCCGCCGGCCGGGTCGAAGGCGGGCAGGTCCGGCAGGTCGCGCAGATACTCCTCGGCGAAGGCCAGCACGGCCTCACCCATCTGACGCACCTGCTCCGGGCCCGGCTCCAGGGGGTAGTGCATGGCATCTGACATGGTCCGTATCCTGACATCCGCCCTCTACCGGACGGCAACCGTGGTCCGCGACGGCTGCGGCGCGGATGGCGACCGTGCTCGGCGGTGGCCACGGATAGGCTTTGGCGCATGTTCCCGGAGGGAGAGCCCAGGCCGCGCCTGACCGGCACGGCGGGCGGCGAGCCGAAATATCAGGCCATCTACCGCGACCTCCTCGCCCGGATCGAGGCGGGCGACGTCGCGGCCGGTCAGCCGCTGCCCTCACAGCGGGAGCTCGCCGACCACTACGGGGTCAGCCTGATGACCGTCCGCCAGGCGCTGCAGCGGCTCGGCGCGGAGGGGCGGATCGAGCAGCGGCACGGGCTCGGCACGTTCGTCGCGGGCCCGCCCGTGATCCCCTACCAGCTCAACAGCCTGGGCAGCCTGGCGGAAGAGCTGGCCGGGCAGGGCATCGACCTGGAGACGGTGCTGCTCGGGGTGCGCCGCGGGCCCGCTCCCGCGCCGGTGCCCGCGCAGCTGGGGCTGGGGCCGCATGACGAGGTCACGGTGGTCGAACGGCTGCGCGTGGTGGGCGGGACTCCGGTGATCCACCAGCTCTCCTACCTGCCGCCCGGCCTGACCGCCGACCTGGACGCCGGCTTCGAGGCGGGTCTGGACGCCGACGAGCTGAAGCGGACGCCGCTCTACCGGCTGATCGAGGAACGTGGCGGGGTCACGCCGTCGTGGGCCACCGAGGCGATCAGGCCGGTGGTCCTGTCGGAGGAGCAGGCCCGCCTGCTGGAGCAGCCCGCCGGAGGCGCCGCGCTGCTGAGCGAGCGGGTGACGTACGACGTGGACGATCGGCCGGTGCTGGCCGATCGGGCGATCATGTGCGCGTCGCAGGTGGTGTTCACGACCCGACGCCAGGCCCCCGAACGCCCAGCCGTCGCCCTACGCCTCGACCACCCCACCACGTGACCACCCACCACCCGACCGCTCGGCACCTCAGTGCCGGCTACCCGGCAGCGCCGCGCCTCACGCCCTGGGCGAGTTCGCCGGCCAACGCTTCCACGGCTCCCACGCCGCTTGCCGGGTCGGGGGCGTTCGTCAGGGCGCGGACGAACGCCGAGCCGACGATCACGCCGTCCGCGAACGCGGCGACCTCGGCGGCCCGTGCCGCGTCCCCCACCCCGAGCCCCACGCACACCGGCAGGTCCGTGACCTCCTTCACGCGCGCCACCAGGTCCTTCGCCCCGGTGTTCACCAGCTCACGCTCCCCCGTCACGCCCATCACGGAGGCCGCGTAGAGGAAGCCGCGCGAGGAGCGGGCGGCCACCTCGATGCGTTCGCGGGTGGAGGTGGGGGCGACCAGGTGGACGCGGTCGAGGTCGTGCCGGTCGGCGGCGGCGTGCCAGGCGGCGGCCTCCTCGGGCAGGAGGTCCGGGGTGATCAGCCCCGCGCCGCCCGCCGCGGCCAGGTCGGCGGCGAAGCGGGCGACGCCGTACCGGTCGATCAGCGTCCAGTAGGTCATGATCAGCGCGGGCGTGCCGCGCAGGGCACGGACGGCGCTCAGCCCGTCGGCCGGGGTGGTCCCGCGGGCGAGCGCGGCCTCGGTGGCGCGCTGGATGAGCGGGCCGTCCATGAGCGGGTCGGTGTACGGCAGGCCCACCTCGACCGCGTCCACCCCGCCCGCGACCATGGCCCGCATGGCCGCCACCGACGTCGCGACGTCAGGGAAGCCGACCGGCAGGTAGCCGATGAGCGCGGCCCTGCCTTCCCGCCCCGCCCGCTCGATCACCGCCCGGACACTTCCATGCCCGCCTTCCCGCACCTCCCCAGGCAAGCCCGCGCCCCCGCCTTCCCGAACCCGCTCAAAGCTCGCGTGCCCGGCTTCGGAACGGGTGTTCATGCGTCCTCCTCCATCAGCCCGAAGTAGCGAGCGGCCGTGTCCATGTCCTTGTCGCCGCGCCCGGAGAGGTTGACCAGGACGATTCCGTCCGGTCCCAGCCGCCGCCCCTCCCTGATGGCGCCGGCCAGCGCGTGCGCGCTCTCGATCGCCGGGATGATCCCCTCGGTGCGGCACAGCAGCTGGAACGCCTCCATCGCGGCCGCGTCGTCCACGGCCTCGTAGCGGGCCCGGCCGGTGTCGTGCAGCCAGGCATGCTGCGGCCCGATGCCGGGATAGTCGAGCCCGGCGGAGATGGAGTGACTCTCCCTGGTCTGGCCGTGCTCGTCCTGGAGCACGTACGTCCGGCTGCCGTGCAGGATGCCCGGCGTGCCACCCGAGACGGCGGCGGCGTGCCGGCCGGTCCCGATCCCGGCGCCGCCGGCCTCCAGACCGACGAGTTCGACGCCGGGGTCGTCGAGGAAGGCGTGGAAGACGCCGAGCGCGTTGGAGCCCCCGCCGACGCAGGCGCAGACGACGTCGGGCAGCCGTCCGGTCAGGTCGAGGATCTGCCGCCGCGCCTCGGTGCCGATGATCTGCTGGAACTCGCGCACCATGGCCGGGAACGGGTGCGGCCCCGCGACCGAGCCGATGAGGTAGTGGGTGTGCTCGACGTTGGTGACCCAGTCGCGCATGGCCTCGTTCATGGCGTCCTTGAGCGTGCGTGAGCCCGAGCTCACCGGGACGACCGTGGCTCCGAGCAGGCGCATCCTGACCACGTTCAGTGCCTGGCGGCGCATGTCGACCTCGCCCATGTAGATCACCGCCTCCAGCCCGAGCAGGGCGGCGGCCGTGGCGGCGGCCACGCCGTGCTGGCCCGCGCCGGTCTCGGCGATGATCCGGCGCTTGCCCATGCGCCGGGTGAGCAGCGCCTGGCCGAGCACATTGTTGATCTTGTGGGAGCCGGTGTGGTTGAGGTCCTCGCGCTTGAGCAGGACGCGGGCGTTCCCGGCGTGCCCGGCGAAGGACGGCACCTCGGTGATGATGCTCGGGCGGCCCGAGTACGAGCGGTGCAGCTCCTCCAGCCGGGCGCGGAACGCCGGGTCGCCGAGCGCGTCGCGGTAGGCGGCGTCCAGCTCGTCCAGGGCCACGACCAGGGCCTCTGGGATGAACCGGCCGCCGAATCGGCCGAAATACGGCCCGGCGCGGCCGGTCAGGGTCTCCGTCATCGGGCACCTCCCTTGTTTTTAGTGTTCTAGAAGACTAGAACTCAATGGACGAGCTCGTCAATCGGCGCGCCTTCCGTGCAGTGAAAGCAGGGGGAGCGACCACGACGGCGGGGAGCCGGCCATGAGCGCGCACAGCGACCACCCTCACACCAGCGGCGACGCGATCTCGGTGAGCGTCGTGGGCGGCGGCATCGGAGGGCTCACCACCGCACTCCCACCGCCGCGCCGCGGCGTCGACGCGCACGTTCACGAGCAGGCCGCCGAGCCGAGCGACGCCGGCGCGGGGGTGCAGATCAGCCCGGACGCCTCCCGCGCGCCGCACGGGCTCGGCCTGGCCGGGGACCTGGGGCGGACGGGGGTCAAGCCGGTGGCCCTGCACCAGCGGCGCCGGGACGCCCGCGTCGAGGCCGGCGTGCTGGTGGGCGCGGACGGCATCCACTCCCCCGCGCGCGCCGCCCCGTTCGGGCCCGAGCATCCGCGTTTCACCGGCCGCGTCGCCTATCGCGGCCTGGTGCCGGCCGAGCGGCTGCGCGCTCTGGGGCTGGAGGTCACCACGCAGTTGTGGATGGGGCCCGGCGGGCACTTCGTGCACTACTTCGTCAGCGGCGGCCGGCTGGTCGATTTCGTGGCGATCGCCGAGCGGGACCCCTGGACTCGGGAGTCCTGGACCGACCGCAGGGACGTCGCCGAGGCGCTCGCCGCGTTCGAGGGCTGACATCCGCAGGTGCGGGCGATCACCGAGGCGGTGGACGAGACGTACCTGTGGGCGCTGTTCGACCGCGCGCCCCGCTCCCGCGCTGGTCGACCGGCCGGGTGACGCCGCTGGGACGCCTGCCACGCGATGCTGCCGTTCATGGCCCAGGGAGCGGCGATGGCGGTCGAGGACGCCGCCGCCTGACCGGCTCCCGTCAGTACGCGCCCGGCGGCTGGGCACGTCCGGCCTCGGCGCATGCCCCGCCACGAGTTCAGCCGTGGCGGGTCAGCGAGTGGGCTCAGCCGCGGCGGGCCGGGGCCCAGCCGTGCCCCCAGCCGCCCTGGATCATCGTCTGGAACGCCCACCCCTCCTCCGTGCGGACGAGCAGGTCCGCGTAGTGCATGCGCTCCTCGCGGCCCTCGATCGTCATCGTGGCGTCGGTCTCGACGACCACGAGGTTCGGGCTGACGAAGTGCGGGGTGCGGACCGAGGTCAGGCCGAGGCCCGCGGTGCCGCCGCCCATCGCCTCCTTCATCGCCTCGACGTACTCCCGCCTGCTCCACTGCTTGACGGCGGCGTGCCCGCCGGGCACGTCGGTGACCACGTTCATCGGGAAGACCGCCAGGTCGGCGAGCTCCTCGATCGCCCCCTGCTCGGCCAGGGCGTCGTAGCGTGCGAACCAGCCCTCCACACTCGCCCGGTCATCGTCGCTCGGCTGGTAGACCATGAGAACCCCTTTCTTATCGTACGTTGTACCGTACACCATACGACAGATGTTGGCGACGGCCTTTCACGGCGGGCGACGGAGGCAGGGGCGGTCGAACCGGGGCGGAGGTCCCCGCGTAGTCTCTAGAGACCAGCCAAGACTCGGAGGAACGCTCTGTGGTGAGTGGGATCCCAGGGGCCCGGCCCGCCAGGAGACCGAGACCGAACGCCATCTGCGTCGGCGGCCCCTGTGACGGCATGCTCACCCACATCGAGCAGGATGTCGGCGTCGTACGGGTGCGCTTAAAACCCGACCTCCAGACCCGCGGCGTCCGCTACCGCATCACCGCGGGCCGCGTGCACCATCCTTCGTGCAACGTGCCGTTCGTCGTGCTGAGCTGGGCCGGCGACGACGCCGGCGACTGAGCTCCCGCACCCCTCCGGCGCACCCGATCCACCCCTGATCGCGAAGCGCCGCCCTCATTACGATACAGTGCTGCTCTGTATTTAAATGGGAAGGGACGGGATCAGCCATGGGTGCGTACGTGCTCGGGTTCCACGACATCGGCAGGGCCCAGCTCCCCCTCGTCGGAGGCAAGGGCGCCAACCTCGGCGAGCTGTCGTCCATCGGCGGCGTCGAGGTCCCGTACGGCTTCTGCGTCACCACCGACGCCTACCGGGAGGTCGTGGAGGCCGACGCGCAGGCCGGCGCGCTGATCGACGGGCTGGCCGGCCTGCGGGCGGACGACCGGGACGGAATCGCCGCCGCGGCGGAGCGGCTGCGTACCGTCATCGAGGCGTTGAGCGTGCCCGAGGAGATCCGGCGCGAGATCGCCCGGCACCTGGAGGAGGCGGGCGACGGCGTGGCGTTCGCGGTGCGCTCCAGCGCGACCGCCGAGGACCTGCCCTCCAGCTCCTTCGCCGGCCAGCAGGACACCTACCTCAACGTCCGCGGCGCGGCGGCGGTGATCGACGGCGTGCGGCGGTGCTGGGCGTCGCTGTTCACCGACCGGGCGGTGGCCTACCGCATCAGGAACGGCTTCGACCACCGCGCCGTGCGGCTGTCGGTGGTCGTGCAGCGGATGGTCTTCCCCGACGCGGCGGGCATCATGTTCACCGCCGACCCGGTCTCCGGCAACCGGACCGTGGTCTCGATCGACGCCGGATTCGGCCTCGGGGAGGCGTTCGTCTCGGGGCTGGTCAACGCCGACAACTACCGGGTCAGGGGCGGGCGGATCATCGGCAGGAAGGTCGCCGTGCAGACGAAGGAACTGCGCGCCGCCCCCGACGGCGGCACCAGGGAGCAGCCGGTCGGTCCGGGCCGCCAGGGCGTCCAGAAGCTCACCGACGGCCAGATCCTGCGGCTGGAGAGCCTGGGCCGGCGGATCGAGGCGCACTACGGCGAGCCCCAGGACATCGAATGGGCGCTGCACGACGACCGCCTCCACGTGCTGCAGAGCCGCCCCGTCACCACGCTCTACCCCGTGCCGCCCGCGCACGACGGCAGGAACCACGTGTACGTCTCCTACGGGCACCGGCAGATGATGACCGACGCCTTCGCCCCGCTCGGCCTGTCGTTCTTCGCCCTGCTGCACGACCGGCTCGGCCGCAGCGCCGGCGTCGTGGCGGGCAACCGCTTCTACAAGGACGTCTCCGCCGAGCTCACCTCCGCCTGGGCCAGGCCGGCCACCCTCAAGAGCCTCGCCCAGGTCGACGTGCTCATGGCGGACGGCCTGCGCACCGTGCTCAAGGACAGGGACTTCACCGCCTCGCTGGCGCGCGGCCGGACCTCGATGCTGGACTTCGGCGACGCCGGCCTGCTCACGATCGCGCGCCAGTATCTGAAGCTCTCCCGTGAGGACGACCCCGGCGTCGTGCCCGCCCTCATCGCGCACACCGAGGAGACGGTGGAACGGCTGCGCGCCGGCCTGGCGGGCAAGTCCGGCGACGAGCTGTTCCAGTACATCGTCGACGACCACGCCGTCCTGGCCGAGCTCACCTTCGACCCGCGCAGCGTGGCCGCGGCCTTCGTCGGCATCCAGGCGGTGAACTGGGTCGACAAGCACCTGGAGTCCTGGCTGGGCGTGAAGAACGCCGCCGACGCCATCGCCCGCTCCGCCGACCACAACGTGGTGGCCGCCATGGGGCTCGGCCTGCTGGACGTGGCCGACGTCGTCCGCGAGCACCCGCAGGTCGTGCGTCACCTGGAGACCGCCCCGCGCCACACCCTTCTTTCCGGCCTGGACGGGCTCGACGGCGGCGCCGAGGTGCGGGAGGCGCTGGAGGGCTACCTGCGCGCGTACGGCATGCACTGCGCCGGCGACATCGACATCACCAGGACCAGGTGGAGCGAGGACCCGGCGCCGCTCGTCCCGCTCATCCTGGCCAACGTGCGCGCCTTCGCGCCCGGCGAGCGCCGCCGCAGGACGGAACAGGGCCGCGCCGAGGCGGAACGCACCATGGAGGACCTGCTCGGCCGGGTCGGGAAGCTGCCCGGCGGCGCGGCCAAGGCCAGGCGGGCGGCCAGGAAGATGAGCCTGATCCGCCACTTCATCGGCTACCGCGAGTACTCCAAGCACTCCTTGCTGCTGCGGTACGGGCTGTACAAGCGGGCCCTCATGGCGGAGGCGGCGCGGCTGGCGGAGCGCGGGGTCGTCGAGGCGCCCGAGGACGTGTTCTTCCTGTCCATCGAGGAGTTCAGGACCGCGGTCGCCACCGGCGAGCTCGACCCCGCGCTCGTCACCGCCCGGAGGGAGGCGCACGAGGTCTACCGGAAGCTGACCCCGCCGCGCGTGATCACCTCCGAGGGGGAGGTCTTCTCCGGCGCCTACGACGCCGGCGCCCTGCCCGAGGGGGCGCTGGCGGGCATCGCCGTGTCGTCCGGCGTCGTGGAGGGCCGCGCCCGGGTCATCCGTGACCTCGCCGATGCCGACGTGGAGGAGGGGGACATCCTCGTGACGGTCTGCACCGACCCGAGCTGGTCCCCGCTGTTCGTCTCGGTCAAGGGGGTGGTGATGGAGGTCGGGGGCGTGATGACGCACGGCGCCGTGGTGGCGCGCGAGTACGGCCTGCCCGCGGTCGCCGGGGTGGACGGGGCCACGGAGCGGATCGAGGACGGCCGGCTCATCCGGGTCAACGGCAGCGAAGGCTACGTCGAACTGCTCCCCGCCCCCTGACCTGTGGCAGCGGCCAGGCGGGCTCGGCGCGGTCGTACCGCTCCACCGCGGCCAGCGCCTGCTCGACGTGGTCGTGCACGGTCACGGCCCGATCGGCGCCGGTGATCTCCAGCAGCCGGGCCACCCTGGGCCGGACCCCGGCCAGGTGCTCGTCCAGCCGTCGGCGCACCCGAGCGAGATACGACGGTCAGAGTGCCGACAGAGTGCCCGGGCATTGCGGTGAATGCCGTCCGCTGCTCAGGTTACGACTGAAGACTGTTGCACGAAAGACTATTCGTCATAGGATCTTCATGTAAAACTTTTCATCCATCTCCGCAGAGCCGGAGAAGCCGCGGAGGAAGCACACACGACCGTGCACGCAACCGAGAACGAACCGTCCACCTGGACCTTCCTGACCCACCACGCCCGGGTGCTGGTGGCGATCACCCGCGACCCCGGGGTGCGGCTGCGCGAGATCGCCGGGGTCATCGGCATCACCGAACGGGCGGTGCAGAAGATCGTCTCCGACCTCTACCAGGCCGGCTATCTGACCCGGGAGCGGGTCGGCCGGCGCAACCACTACAGCCTCAACCTCGACCAGCACTTCCGCTATCCGACCGAGGCCGACCTGCCCATCAGCATGCTGATCGGGATCTTCACCGACCGCGAGCCGCCGCACCAGGCCGACTGACCGCGCTCCCGGCGCGCTCCCGGCGCGCTCCCGGGAAGCCGTCGCCGGGAGCGCCTTTGCCAAGACCATGCGCACCCGGGCAGGCCGCGACGACGGCTCCCGGGTACGGGTGAGTCGATGGGAGAAAGGGGATCGCCGTCGGCGGCGGTCGACTCGAAAGGGGGCCCGCCGATGTCCGGCTGGAGCATCCACGAGCTCACCGCGATCGGCACGGCCGAGAAGCTGCAGCTCTCCTCCCGGCGGAGCGACGGCAGCCTGCGCAGGCCCGTGGCCGTGTGGGTGGTGCGCCACGGCGACGAGCTGTACGTCCGCTCCCTGCACGGCCGCGAGGGCGCCTGGTTCCGGGGCACGCAGACGCGGCACGAAGGCCACATCTCGGCCGGCGGCGTCGAGCGGGACGTCGAATTCGCCGACGCCGACCACTCCCTCGACGACGAGATCGACGGGGTGTACCTCGCCAAGTACCACCGTTACGGCCCGAACCTCCTGGCCGGCGTCGTCAACCCCGCCGCCAGGGCCGCCACGATCAGGCTCGTTCCCCGCTGAACCCACGACCGCCCACCGCCGGAACCACCGGAAACCGCCCTGAGCCCCGGGGCGTCACCGCCGCGCGGTCTCGGCCGGCTCAGGCGTGCCCGCGCGTACGGGAGCGGCGGGGCGCATGAGGTGGACCAGCAGGGCCAGCCCGGCGAAGATGGCGGCGCCGACGAGGCCGGTGACGTGCAGGCTCGTCGTGAACGCGGCCCGCGCGGCGTGCAGCAGCTCCGCGGCCTGGCCGGCGGGCAGGTGCGCGGCGGCGGTGACCGCGCCCGCCAGCGAGGCGGACAGCGAGGCGGACAGCGAGGCGGACAACGAGCCGGACAACGCACCGGGCAGCGAGCCGGACATGTCGTTCATGCTGCTGGCGTAGACCAGCGTGCCGACCGCACCGAGCAGCCCCAGGCCGAGGGAGCCGCCGAGGTAGTTGCCGGTCTCCGACATCGACGCCGCCGAGCCCGCGCGGCGCGGCGGCACGGATCCGACGACCAGCCCGGTGCCGAGCGCGAACAGCGGGCCGGTGCCGAGCGCCAGCACGGCGATGCCGGTCATCACCAGCGGCAGCGAGCCGGCACCGCCCACAGCAACCAGCAGCAGGGCGCCCAGCGCGGAGCAGGCCAGGCCGGCCGCGATCGCGGTCGTCCCGTCCATCCGCCTGGCCAGGGCCGGCGCGAGCATGGTGCCGGCCGCCGTGCCCAGGCCCATCGGCGCGAACAGCACCGCCGCGGCGACCGGCGAGTGTCCCAGCACGCCTTGCAGGTACTGGGTCACCATCAGCCCGGTCCCGGCCATGGCTACCCCGGCCAGGACCAGCGCGACGAGCACGGCGGTGAAGGGGCGGTTGCGGAACAGCCGCAGGTCCAGCAGCGGGGTCTCCAGGCGGAGCTGGCGGCGTACGAACACGGCTCCGACGGCCGCCCCGGCGACGAGGGTCACGGCCGGCCCGGCCTGCGCGCCCTCGACGGTCAGCTGCTTGATCCCGTACACCACCGACAGGACCGCCACGAGGGACAGCCCGACGCTGACCGGGTCCAGCCGGCCGGCCTGGTCGCCGCGGTGCTCCGGCAGCAGGAACGGCCCGGCGAGCAGCAGCACCGCCATCGCCGGGACCGCGACCAGGAACACCGATCCCCACCAGAAGTGCTGCAGCAGCAGCCCGGCCAGCACGGGCCCGAGCGCGCCGCCGGTGAACTGGCAGGTCGCCCAGATCGCGATGGCCCGCCCGCGCTGCCGTTCGTCGCGGAACAGGTCGATGATCAGGGCTAGGGTGGACGGGGTCAGCGTCGCCCCGGCGACGCCCAGCAGCGCACGCGCGACGATCAGCATCAGCGGGCTGACCGAGAACGCGGCCACGACCGACAGCACCAGGAACGCCGCCCCGCCGATCATCAGCAGCCTCCTGCGCCCGATGCGGTCGCCGAGCGTGCCCATCGTGATGACCAGGGCGGCCACGGTGAACCCGTACCCGTCGGTGATCCACAGTTGCTGGACGCCGGTCGCGCCCAGGTCGGCGCTCAGTTGCGGCAGCGCCAGGAGCAGGGCCGTCATGTCCATGGCGACGAGCAGGGTCGGTAGTGTGAGGACGGCCAGTCCCAGCCAGGCCCGTTTGACACGCATGTGGCGAACTTCCTGTTCTCTCGACGTTTCGCCGGGAGGTCGGAGCGGGCGGACGTTTCTTGACATCGGCGCCGGTGGATTTCCGTACGAATCCGCGCCGCCTGGCATGCCGGGGCCCCGCGGAAAGATTTCTGCAGAAAGTCCGGACGAGGACGTCAAGACCGCGGCGGCGGCTCCGACCAACCGGCGAAGGGCCCCGCCCCGGGGCTCGCCCACACGAGGAGTACGCGATGAAGTTCCTGATCAACCTGCACATCAACCCGGCCGTGCTGGACGCGCTGACCGACGAGGAGAAGGCGGCGATCGGCGACGGCCACGCCGCGTTCATCAAGGCGCTGAAGCGGTCCGGCGAGCTGATCACGACGCAGGCGCTGACCGACCCGTCGCAGGCGGCGGTGGTGACCGTGCGCGACGGCCAGCCGGTGGTGTCCGACGGCCCTTTCCTGGAGGCCAAGGAGTATCTGGGCGGCTTCTACCTGATCGACTGCGAGAGCAAGGAGCGGGCGATCGAGCTGGCGGCACGGATCCCGGACAGCGCGATCGAGGGGCTGGGGGTGGAGGTGCGGCAGGTGATGTTCGCTGACGGACAATTGGAGTCATGACGACTCCGGCCGTGGAGGACCTGCTGCGTGAGCTCACGCCGCAGGTCCTCGGCACGCTGACCCGCCGCCACGGGCAGTTCGAGGGGTGCGAGGACGCCGTGCAGGAGGCCGTCCTCGCCGCGACCGTGCAGTGGCCGGCCGAGGGCGTGCCGGACAACCCGCGCGGCTGGCTGATGACCGTCGCGTCCCGGCGGTTCATCGACCAGGTGCGCAGCGACCACGCGCGGCGCGAGCGCGAGTCGGCGACGGCCGCCGGGGTGACGCCCGAGGAGGTCCCGGGCACCGACGACACGCTCGTCCTGCTGTTCCTGTGCTGCCATCCGACGCTGACCGCGGCCTCGCAGACGGCGCTGACACTGCGCGCGGTCGGCGGCCTGACCACCGCCGAGATCGCCCGCGCGTTCCTGGTGCCCGAGGCCACGATGGCGGCCAGGATCAGCCGGGCCAAGCAGCGGATCAAGGCCGCGGGCAGCTCGTTCAGCCTGCCGGACGGCGCGGAGTGGCAGGAGCGGCTGCGGGTCGTCCTGCACGTGCTCTACCTGATCTTCAACGAGGGCTACACCGCCTCGTCGGGCAGCGAGCTGCACCGCGCCGACCTCGCCCACGAGGCGATCCGGCTGACCAGGATGGTGCACGCGCAGTTGCCCGGCGACGCCGAAGTGACCGGGCTGCTGGCGTTGATGCTGCTGACCCATGCCCGCCGCGAGACGCGTACGACGGCGGCCGGTGACCTGGTGCCGCTGGACGAGCAGGACCGCAAACGGTGGGACCGGGAGCTGATCGACGAGGGCATCGAGCTGGCCAGATCGTCGCTGGGCGCTCCGGAGCTGGGGCCGTACCAGCTCCAGGCCGCCATCGCCGCCACGCACGCCGACGCCGCCTCGGCCGAGGAGACCAACTGGCCGCAGGTGCACGCCCTCTACCTGATCCTCGAACGCATCGCGCCCAACCCGATGGTCACCCTCAACCGGGCGGTCGCCCTGGCCGAGACCGAGGGGCCGGCCGCCGGGCTGGCCCTGCTGGCCACGCTGGACGGTGACGCGCGGATGGCCGGGCATCACCGGCTGCTGTCCGTGCGGGGGCATCTGCTGGAGAAGGACGGGGATCCGGGCGGGGCGTACGAGCACTACCGGCGCGCCGCGAAGGCCACCGCCAGCCTGGCCGAGCAACGCTACCTGGAGTCCCGGGCCCGCCGGGTGCGGCCTTAGGTCCGCGCGCCGCTGCCGCCCGGGTCACGGGCGGTGGGTGCGGGCGGCGGGCCTGGACGGCGGGTCTGGGCGGGTCTCGGCGGTTCGGTCACATGAGTGGAGGAACGACGTAAAGGTCGTCCTTACGTGCGGTCAGCTCGCACACGACATCGATGACGCCTTCGACCGCTCTGGCGGCCTCGGTGAGGGCGATGGCCCGCGACCGGGTCGCGACCTCGCCGGTGATCGTGACGACGCCGCGGTCGATCCGCGCGCCGACCTCGTCCGGACCGGCGAGCACCGCGTCGATGTCGGCCGCCAGCTCGTGCTCGGGGCGGGTGAAGACGCGCAGGACGTCGCGCTGGTGCAGGGTGCCGGCGATCCGCCCGGTGACCGGGTCGATCACGGGCAGCTGCTTGACGCGCCGCTCGTGCATCAGGCGGGCGGCGTCGCGTACGGGGGTCTCGGGCGTGACGGTGATCGCCGGTGAGGTCATGAGGGTGCCCGCGATCACCGCCGCGGCCTTGCGGTGCTCCTGGCGGCGCCTGGACGACTCGAAGATCGACACGCTGTGCCGTACCGGATCGACCTCCTTGAGCAGGAGATCGTCCTCGGAGACCACGCCCACCGGCCGCCGGTCGGCGTCGATGACGGTCACCGCGCCCACCGCGAACCGCTTCATCGCGGCCACGATGTCTCCGAACGACGCGTCCTGCGGCACCGCTATGGCCACCCTGCCCATGACGTCCTTGACTTCGATCGGCATGACGTCCACCTCACCTTCACCTCCAACGGTCCTCCGCGCCGGGGTGGACCGGCAGCGACGAACGTCCTGACTCCCATGGGCCCAACGACCCTGCGTGCCGGGGCCGGATGGGGAGACGGCCGCGCCGATCGGCACATGCCCTACCTTCTACTGAGCGAGTTCCGACAGAGAGGATCTTCCGTACATGAGGCACCACGAGAGCGGCGCAGAGCTGATCGAGCGCGTGCACGCCGTCCTGGAGGCGCCCCGGCCCTGGTCCGTCACCCAGGTCGGCGACCCCGTGCTGCGCCGCGCGGCCGCGCCCTACGACGGCCAGTTGCCCGACGGGCTGCTGCGCGAGCTGCTCGACGCGATGTTCCGGCACCTGCCCGGAGTCGGGGTGGGGCTGGCCGCGCCGCAGATCGGCATCCCGCTGGCGCTGGCCGTCATCGAGGACCCCGCCGACGTCCCGCCGGACGTCGCCGCCGAGCGTGAACGCCCGCCACAGCCGCCGCTCGAACTCGTCAACCCCGTCGTCACCCCGCTCGGCTCCGACTACCGTGCCTTCTACGAGGGCTGCCTGAGCGTCGAGGGGCTGACCGCCGTCGTCGCCCGCCACGCTCGGGTCCGCCTGTCGGCGCTCGACGGGAACGGGCGCGCGTACGACCTGGAGCTGTCCGGCTGGCCGGCGCGCATCGCCCAGCACGAGACCGACCACCTGAACGGCCGGCTGTACCTCGACCGGGCCGATCTCCGCTCGCTCTCGACCGTCGCCAACCACGAACGATTCGTCGCCTCCCCGCAGCCCGGTCCCGCACCGGCCTGAACGACCCGCTCCGGGTGGCCGGCTCGGAGGGCGGGCATGCCCGGCCACCAGAAGCACGTGCTTCCGGCGGCACGGGACCACGTGATCCGCCTTTGAGCTGCCGACGTTTGGGCGGCGTACGGCGGGCGATCATCTGATCTGGGGGAAACGGTCACGATGTGTCACATTCGGGGGTCGTATCCCGTCATGAAGGTGTCTGGACGAAAGTCTGAAACCGCACGGGGACGAACATGGCGACCTCTTCACACATCGATCACACCGGTCCAAGCGCATGGCGGATCGCCATGGACGCCACCGAGGCGACGCTGTCCGTGGGCACGTCAGGGCGGCGGCGTTCGCTGTCCGATCCGCCTGGCGTCAGCGGCGCCTTCTACCTGCGGCCGAGCGGCACCCTGGCGGGGTTCGCGCTGCGCCTGCCGCTGCGGCCGCCCGCCCCGGGGGCCGAGGCGCCGGTGCTGGCATGGGAGTCGGCCGAGCTGGAAAACGAGGGGCGGGCCTGGCTGCGGTTCGGACGCCAGGAGGTGTGCCGGGCGGTGTCCGTGCTGTGTGCGGAGGTTCCCGGCGCGCATCCGTATGTGAAGATCGTCCTGGAGACGGCGTTCTCGTCCTGGAGCCTGCGCCTGCCCGGGGTGAGGTGGCCCCGGCCGCGGATGGTGACGCTCCGGCTGTTCAGCGAGATCCGGCCGGCGTGATCCGCTGCTGGGAGATCATGCCACCGGCGTGCGGAGCAGGGGTTCGGCGGCGCTGCGCAGTTCGTCGCTGAACGGCTTCGGCCGCAGCGTGGCGGGGTCGAGGTTGACGTTCACCCGGTAGCCCTCGGCGTGCACCACCGCGCGGTCGGCCGACACGACACGGAAGCCGTACACGCCGCTGGTGCGTCCCATGTGGTCCATCCAGAAATGCACCGCCACCTCGCCCGGTCCCGCGATGGGCACATGGTAGGTGACCTTGAACTCCCGCACGGCCATGAACACGCCCTTCAACGCCGACGGGTCCTTGTCCGTCACCCAGCCGAGGCGCTGCCAGTAGGTGCCGATGGCCCGTTCGACCAGCAGGGCGTAGCGGGAGTTGTGCAGCAGGCCCATGGCGTCGAGCTCGTCGAAATGCACATATACCGGCTCGTAGATCACGTCAGTCCTCCGGGAGAAGCGATGGGTCGGGACAGAGCGCGCGCAGGCGCTGCAGGACGGCGCGGCGGGCGCGGACGAGCGCGTCCGATCCGGCGAGCAGGTGGGAGTGGACGACGGCCACCTGGCCGAGGGCGTCGATCTCGTACGAGAGCTGGGCCGCGTCCACGTCTTCTGCCAGTTCGCCCAGGGCCATGGCCTGCTCCACCTGCCACTGGACGTACTTCACCCATTCGCGCATGACCTCCGCGACCCGGTCGCGCACCGCCCCGGGACGGTCGTCGAACTCGGCCTGCACGGTGAAGAAGAAGCAACCGCCGGGCAGCACGCCGTCGGCGTAGAACCGCAGCCGCGACTCGTGCAGCGCGAACAGCCGCCGCACGCCGGCCGGCGCTCGCAGGGCGGGCCCCACCACCTGCTCCCTCCACTGGCGCCGCGCCCACTCGACGGCGTCGAGCTGGAGTTGCTCCTTGCCGTTCCAGTGGGCGAAGAACCCGGACTTGCTGGTGCCGGTCGCGGCCGCCAGCCGCCCCAGGGACAGCCCCTCCAGCCCTTCGACCGAGGCCAGGCTCACGGCCCGTTCCAGGATCGCCTCGCGGCTACGTGATCCACGCAGTCGCCGGCCGTCGTGTGTCATGCCGGCCAAACTACATTAACGACCGATCGTTTGCATAGTTCGCGACCTGTGGACGGTGGCGGTGCGGTGTCGTCGTCGTACGCGCGAAGCGCTGCGGCGCGGGGCGCTTGGGCGGGACGCCTGCGTGCCGCCGACGGCTTGGGTGCGGCGCGGGGCGTAGTGCCGGCGGCTTCGGGCGGCGCGGATGTGGCCCGGCGACCTCGGCGCGGCGCGGAGCCTCGTTATGAGACCTCGTACACGCGGGTGGTGCCGAACACGCCCTCACCGCTCCGCCGCCGCCAGGGCGCGACCGTGCGCAGGTGGCGGAAGCGTCCCGTGCCCAGCAGGCGGTGCTCCTCGACCGGGTTGAAGTAGATCAGGGTGAGCGGGCGCGGGTTGCGGTCGACCGAGTCGAGCACGCTGCTCATCGCGGCGGCGAACGTCTCGCCCCTGAACGGGTTGTTCAGAAAGACCACGCTGACGTCGTCGGGGATCCGGTAGTCGAGCACGTCGGAGCGGACGAACTCCACCTCCCCGGCCCGCAGCCGGAGCCTGGCGCCCGACAGGTTGGCGCGGGCGACCTCGGTCAGCTCGGCGGACAGCTCGACGCCGATCACCCGTTTGAACGCGTACGCGCTGGCCGCCTCCAGCACCATGCGGCCCTTGCCGGCGCCGAGGTCGAGGAACACGTCGTGGCGGGCGATGTCGCGGGCGGGCAGCGCCCGGCGCAGGGTGCCCCAGTGGGCGGGCGAGTAGTAGACGCGTTCGGGGTGGTCGAGGCCGAAGTCGGCCAGATCGGCGAAGTCGGCGGTGCTCACGCCGTAGCGGCGGTCGTACAGGAGGCGGGCGAGCCTGCGGCGCAGCGAGCGCAGCCGCATGGGCAGGCCGCCCATCATCAGGACCTCTTCGACGGGCAGCGCCGCCTCGCAGGCCAGCACGATCGGCGCGCTGGTGGCGAGGGCGCCGAGCAGCAGCGGGATCCGCTCCCGGACGTACGCGCGGGGAATCGGGCCCGTACGAGGAGCCGGGGCCGTCGGAGGGATCGGGAAGGAGGGGATGGCGGCGTGCGGCGGGCAGGGCAGGTCGTCGATCAGGGTCACGGCACGTCTCCTCGGGAGAAGCGGGGTGGCTCCGGACGGCGGCACGGGCCGGGACATGACGCCGCTCGCCGTCTCGAGTATGCCCCGCCACCCATCGCCGCATCACCACCACTCCTCATCACCACCACTCCTCATCACCACCACTCCTCATCACCACCACTCCTCATCACCGCCGCCACCGAGCACCACGCCGCGTATCCTCAGCCCGAATCACCCGTCAGCACACCGCCCACCCTCAGCCCGCGCCGCTCGCCAACGGGCACCCCAGCGCGCATCCTCGGCTCGAATCACCCGCCGCCGGCTCACTGAGGGCGCCTCCCTACGATGGTCGTCCGTTCGTCGATCCACCGGGGCGTCGTCAGGCGGCCGGGCGGACGCGGGGCACGTCCGCGCGCCGCCGGGCCGTGGCGCGTACCGCGGTGACGGTCAGCAGCAGCGTCAGCGCCGACACGCCGGCCAGCAGGACGAGCCCCAGCCCGTACGAACCGGACCGGCCGTACACGAAGCCCATGACCAGCGGCGGCACGAACCCGCCCAGCCCGCCCGCGGCCCCCACCAGACCCGTGACCGACCCCACCTTGTCGGCCGGGGCAGCCGTCGCGACCAGGGCGAAGGTGGCGCCGCTGCCCGCGCCGAGCGCCGCGGCCATGATCAGGAACGCCGCCGTGCCCGCCATCATCAGCGGCGGGGTGAACGCCTGGGCCGTCGCGCAGAGCGCCACCACGGCGAAGACGGCGGCCAGGACGGAGATCGGGCCCATCCGGTCCGACAGCCAGCCGCCGGCCGGGCGCGCCACGACGGCCAGCAGCACGAACCCGGCCATCCGGTTGGCCGCGTCCGCCTGCTCCAGGCCGTAGGCGGACTCCAGGTAGACGGGCAGGTAGACGGAGAAGGCGACAAAACCGCCGAACGCGACCCCGTACAGGATGCAGGCCTGCCAGGTGATCGGCAGGCGCACGGCCGCGGCCAGGCGTGCCGTGATCGGCGCGACCGGCGCGGCGCGGCCGGGCGGGTCGCGCATCAGGAGCCGGGCGACGGCGGCGTACAGGGCGAGCACGGCGGCGGTGAGCAGGAACGGGGTGGCCGCGCCGCCGGTCCTGACCAGGTTGACCGTGGTCAGCGCGCTGATCGCGGTGCCGCCCATGCCCATGCCGAACACGCCGACGGCCAGGCCGCGTCGCTCGGGCGGGAACCAGCCGCTGACGTACGGCACGCCCACGGCGAAGACCGTGCCGCCGATGCCCAGGAAGAACCCGCCGACGAGCAGCGTCGCCAGGGAGCCCTGCCCGATCAGGCCGATGAACAGCACCGGCACGATGGTGGCCGCCGAGATCAGCGGGAACATCGTCCGGCCGCCGAAGCGGTCGGTGAGCGCTCCGACGGGGATGCGGCCCAGCGAGCCGACGATCACGGGGACCGCGACCAGCAGCGCCTGCTGGGCGGCCGTGAGGTTGAGTGTCTCCTTGAACCTAGGGCCCAGAGGGCTGAGCAGGGCCCAGGCCCAGAAGTTCACGGCGAACCCCGCCGTCGCCAGCAGCAGCATCAGCGCTCGCGTCCTGTCCGGCCGCACGCTGATCTTGTCGGTGCTCATCCTGGTCGTCCCCCCCATAAGACCTGATCAGGGCTTTCCCCTGGGGTGGATCCCGGTAAGCATCCGACCGCACGTTCGCCTCTCCCACAAGCCTCCCGAACGTCTCCAGAACGGCTCCCGAACGTCGCACGGGCCTCGCGGGCCTCGCACGCGGCTCGCACGGGCGAGGGGCGCCCTCTTGCGACAATCCCGCCGCCTTTTATACTTAACCTACATGTAGAGTAGGTTTTTAGCGGAAGGCCGCCGATGAGTCCCACGTTCCTGTGGTACATCCCCAACCAGGCCCAACCCGGCCACCGGGGCGACGACGTCGCCGAGGACCACAACAGCTTGACGACCCTCACGAGCCAGGCCCTGGCGCTCGAACAGCACGGCTGGCACGGGGCGCTGCTCGGCACCGGATGGGGGCGGCCCGACACGTTCACGGTCGCGACAGCGCTCGCCGCGCGGACGACGACGTTCCAGCCGCTGATCGCGGTGCGGCCCGGTTACTGGCATCCGGCCAAGTTCGCCTCGGCCGCCGCGACCCTCGACCACATCAGCGAGGGGCGGGTGCTGGTCAACATCGTCTCGGGCAAGGACAATCTGGCCGCGTACGGCGACAGCGAAGGCGACCAGGCCCACCGCTACGCCCGTACCAGGGAGTTCATCCGGATCGTGCGCAGGTTGTGGACCGAGGAGAACGTCACGTACCACGGCGAGCACTTCGGCGTCACCGACTCCACCGTGGTGCCGCGCCCGGTCGTCCGGGGCGAGCGCCGGCATTCCCTGCTCTACTTCGGCGGCGCCTCCGAGGCCGCCGAGCGGGTGAGTGCCGCCGAGGCCGACGTGCAGTTGTTCTGGGGCGAGCCGCTCGATGGGGTCGGCGAGCGCATCGAGCGGCTCAAGGCGCTCAGCGAGGAGGTCGGGCGCGAGCACGCCCCGCTGGAGTTCGGGCTGCGCATCACCACGCTGGTACGCGACACCACCGAGCAGGCCTGGGCCGACGCCGAGGCCAAGGTCGCACAACTGGCACAGGGCCACATCCCGCGGGACCCGAACTGGCGCGCGGCCGTCGGCCAGCAGCGCCTGCTGGACCTGGCCGCACGTGGCGACGTCCTCGACGACAACCTCTACACCGCACCCGGCCGGTACGGGGCCGGAGGGGCGGGGACGACCTGGCTGGTGGGGTCGGCCGAGGACGTGGCGAAGTCACTCCGCCGCTACCAGGCTCTCGGCATCACCCACTTCGTCCTCTCCGACACCCCTTACCTGCCGGAGATCGCCCGCCAGGGAGAACAGCTCCTGCCGCTCCTCCGCGCCTGAACACATCACCGACGGGACGACCGCCACTCGGGGCCCGACGGCCGAAGTCGCACTTCGTCGGACCGAGTCACACCTGACCGGCGCAGACCGTACCCAAACCGGCGGGTCCGATCAGCCGTGCCGTGATCGGTCGGTCGATCTGCCGGTCAGCCGATCTACCGGGATCAGAACGCGCTGAACGTCGTTTCCGGGCGCTCGCGCTTGGTGAACAGCTCCCAGCCTCCGTCCGCGATCGCGTCCGGGTCGAGGGATCGGATGTTCCCGCCGAAAAGCTCGGGCTGGGAGGCGACCAGCTGGTAGATGTCGCCGCGTTCGATCAGGCCCCCAATGATCAGGTTTCCGGCGTACACGCCTTGCTCGGCCACCGCCGCGTTCAGTGTCAGCCCGTAGTTGCGCAGTGCCGCCGCGGCGAGTGCCAGGCCGCCGAGCGCGGGCATCGGCATGACGGCGCTGAGGCCGCCGGCGAACAGCAGCCCGCCCTCTCCCCTGGCGAGCATGCCCGGCAGCACCTTGGCCACCACGTCGACCGCCGGGTAGAGCAGCTCCATGGCCTCCCGGGCCTGCGCCGGGGTGGTGTCGGTGATCGGCTCGGGCCAGACGGACGGGTCGGCGGCCCCGGGGCCGTAGTAGGCGACGTCGATCGTCCCGAACCGTTCGGTGATCTCGTCGAGCGCGCCGAGCAGCCGATCGCGGTCGTGCACGTCGGCGGCGAAGCCGGCCGCCTCGACGCCCGCCTCGGCCAGGGACGCCACGTATCCGGGGTGGCGATCCCCGGAACGGGAGACGAGCGCCACGGCGTACCCCTCGCGCCCGAACCGGTGCGCGACGGACAGGCCGAGCCCGGGCCCCGCCCCGATGACGACGATGGTCTTCCTTGCCGCTGTGGACATGACTGTCCCCTTCCAAACAAATCGAGGGCTGCCTCAACTTTCTCTTCAGACCGTACCACGGAACTTGAGGGCGCCCTCGATTTCGTATGATGGGAGGCATGGCAGCCGAATCGAAGCCGCTGCGGTCGGATGCCGCACGCAATCGCGACAAACTGCTGGTCGCAGCCGCCCAGACCTTCGCCGAACGCGGCCTCGACGCGCCCCTGGAACACATCGCCCGCCGCGCCGGGGTCAGCATCGGCACCCTCTACAACCACTTCCCGACCCGGGAGGCGCTGCTGGAGGCGATCCTCCCGCAGCGACTGGCCGCGCTGACGGAGATCAACGCCTCCGCCCTGGCCGACCCCGACCCATGGTCCGGGTTCGTCGGCCTGCTGGAGGGGATCTTCACGCTGCAGGCCGAGGATCACAGCCTCAACGACGCCATGGTCCAGAGCTTCTCCCTGAACACCGACATGAGCCAGGCCTGCGGCGGCGGCCTGGCGGACGTGGAACGCATCATCGAACGCGCCAAGGCCGCCGGCCGGCTCCGGGCCGACTTCGACGTCCAGGACCTGGTCACGCTGGTCTGGGCGATGTCGCAGGTCATCCGGGAGTCGATGAACACGGCGCCGGACATGTGGCGCCGTTGCCTGTCCTTCTTCGTCGACGGCCTGCACGCCGAATCCGCCCAGCCGCTCCCCTCCCGATGACCTCCCGTCAGCCGCTGTCAGCCTCCGTCAGCCCACCCTTCCGGTCCGGACTGACCCGTCCGTCACGGTGAAGGGCGTCGAAGGTCAAGACCTCTCCGGCACCGCGTACGTCAGCCCGAGCAGGTCGTCGCGGAGTGACGGATCCAAGAACGTCATCGTGGAGTTCTTCGACGGGCCGCACGACGCCGGGTTCGACCTGCGCTGTCACTGACCGCCTGGTTACCCGAAGCGCCCGGTCCCCGGGCCGGTCACAGCGGGGTCACCGGCTCTGCCTCCGGTATGTAGACCAGGGCGTCGTAGGACTTGGCGGGCACCATCTCCACCGTGTACGCCCACAGGACGGAGCTGTAGGCCGACCGGAAGCCGTCGCCGACGCTGCCCATCCTGATCTTCGAGGTGAGCAGCTCACGGTTGCCCGGCTCGGCGGAGGCCCGCGCGATGTTCACGTAGCCCATCGGCTCGCCGCCGAACAGCTTGGCCAAGGGCGAGTCGTGGCTGACGGTGAAGCGCCTGCGTTCGCCGGAGCCGTCGTCCTTGCTGATGAAGGTGCTCTTGCCGAACTCGGTGCCGATGGCGAAGTAGCCACCGCCGTAGGTCTTGGCCAGCCGCTGCCCCATCGACTCGAACGGGAACGCCGCGCCGCTCTTGTCGATGTGACCGTTGTGCCCGGCCACGATGAGCTTCTCCCGTTTCCTGGTCGCTTCGGTGTCGGCGATCCAGCCGATGTTCTCGGCCATCCAGGCGTCGCGTTTGGCGGCGTAGTCGTTGCCCGAAGTCTGCAGTTGCGCGCCGCGCCAGATGGTCCCGGCGTGGTGCAGGGCCAGCGCGTACGAGTCCGCGGAGCTCGCCTTCACGTACCGCTCCCGTCCGGCCCGCATCGTGGCGACGAGCCGGGCGGCGGCGGAGGCCGCGGCGGTGGTCTTCTTCGGGTCCTGGGTGGCCCGGGTGGCGTCGGTGAGGTCGGCCAGCGCTGTCTCCGCCTCGCGTCTCAGGGCGGGGTCGACTTCGGCCAGATAGCGCAGCAGCCGCTCCTTGTTGCGGTCGTAACGCTGCATGTCGAAGCCGTAGAGGCGGATCTTGTCCCGGTCCGGGGCGGCGGCGTTGTGGTCGTGGATCCACTTGATCAGGCCGGCCGTCTCGCGGGTGCGGTAGAGGTCGAACCCGAGCGCCTTCGCCGCGTCCTCCGCGCTGCCCTCGCCGCCCATGACGTAGTCGCCGGCCACGGCCGTACCGCCGAAGTCGGCCTCGATGGCGACGGCGCGGAAGCCGTGGTCGCGCACCAGCTTCTGGATGACCAGCAGCCGTGTCTCGACGAACTCCTTGTTGCCGTGGGTGGCCTCGCCGATGCCGACCACGCGGGCGGGCGCGGCGTCGGAGAGCGGGGCCCGGTCGAGGGGGACCACGTCGCCGGCAGTCACCCGGGAGGTGTCCGCTCCCCCACAGCCGGTCGCCGTCAACACTGTCAGGCCGCTCAGGACGATGGTCGCAAGCTTGCGGAACGGCCGGACCCTCATGCCGGCCTGCCCCGGACGACGGCGGAGACGGCGACGGAGGGAAGGGGGGTCGGCGCTCGCGCCGAGGTGGTCGTGCTCGATCATGGATAGATTTCAGCGCAGGCGGGGTCGGCTGGTCATCGGACCCAGGTCGAGAGCGGGCGGGCGCAGGGATAGCCGGCTCGGGCCGGACGTAGACCCGGGGCCAGGCTGATGTGGACCTGGGTAGCCAATGCGGCCTGGGGCGGCGGGTCCGTTCGGAGAACGGCGGGTCCGGGCAAGAAGAACGGCATGGCCGGGCGACGCGACCGGCTGCGGGGCGACCCGAGCGGGATGCCTGGTCAGGGGGTGGGGTTCCGGGAGCCGGCGAAGGCGGCTCTGTAATGTGCGGCGGCGGCGGCCATGTCGTCGCTGAGCAGTTGGAAGAAGCGGCTCGCGGTCAGGAGTCTGATGCTGGCCGGGGTGTTCGCGCCGAGCACGTCCGCGCCCTCCCTGACGGTGGCGGCCCACAGTGCCATCGACCGGGTGCCCACCAGCCACGCGCGGTACCAGACGTCGTCGTCGATGAAGTACCGTTCGCGCCGGTTGTCACGCTCGCGTTTGACGAGTCCGAGCTGTTCCAGTGCGCCGACCGCCTTGGAGATCGACGCGGGGCTCACCCGCAGCCGTTCGATCAGGTCGGCCACGGTCAGGTTGCCGCTGTCGCTGGTGAGCAGGCACACCATCACCTTGGCCGCCATCGGTGGCCAGCCTCCGGCCAGCAGGCCGGTGAGCTTCTGCTCGTACTCCCGCACCGCCTCCGGGTCGCGTCCCGCTTGGTCAGGTCGCGCCATGTCACCGGCGTCAGGCGGCGTCAGCGGCGGGGCGGGGCGGCGGCGGGCTCGCCAGGTGGTCGCCTGCTGTGCCCGGGCCGCGTGGTAGCCGTGCGGGCCGCCGTTGCGGGCGATCTCGCGGCCGATGGTCGACCTCGGCCGTCCCAGGCGGCGGGCGATCTCCGCGTAGGCGAGCCCTTCGGCCAGCCCGTCGGCGATCCTGCGGCGGTCCTCGTACGTCAGATGGCCTCCAGGCATGAGCCCCCTCCCGATCGGTACTGCCCGCCCGAGTATGCCGCCGCCCGAGGGTCGTTGCGACACGCGGCGGGCGGATGTTGCATTCGGTGGCAACGTCGTTGCGCCAATCGATCCGCTCTGACCTGGTGATATCTCGATTTCGCGTTGCCGTCTGCTCGAACGCGGGCGTAGCTTTCCCGGTGCGTGAACGATGGCCGTTCCCGCAGAAAAGAACCGACATGACCCAGTCAAACCTGCCGATCGAGCGTGCGGCGGAACGCCCCTTCGATCCTCCCGCGGACCTCACCCGGCTTCGTCTTCCGGCTGCCAGAGGCGTTCAAGAGCGTCCCGTGGCGTGGGAGGCGTGATGGCGTCACATCGTTCGGGGGCCCGGGAGACTGCCGGCCGGGTCTGCCTCGTCACCGGCGCCTCGTCGGGCATCGGGCTGGCCACCTCACTGGAGCTGCTGCGCGCCGGCCACGTCGTGTACGGCGCCGCCCGCCGCGTGCCCAGGATGGCGCCGATCGTGGCGGCGGGAGGGCACGCCCTGCCGCTGGACGTCACTGAGGAGGACGACCTCCAGCGCGCCGTCGGCACCGTCCTGGATCGGCACGGGCGGATCGACGTGCTGGTCAACAACGCCGGAGCGGTCGTCCACGGCGCGGCCGAGGACACGCCGGCGGCCATGGCGCGTGATCTGTTCGAGGTGAACGTGTTCGCACCGGCGCGGCTGGCTCAGCTCGTGCTGCCGGGGATGCGGGTGCGCGGGTCGGGCACGATCATCAACGTGTCGTCGATCGGCGGCGTGATCGCCCTGCCGCTCGGCGCCTGGTACTACGCCTCCAAGCACGCGCTCGAGGCCTTCTCGGACACGCTCCGCATGGAGGTGGAGCAGTTCGGGGTCGATGTGGTCGTCATCCGGCCCGGCATCATCAGGACCGGCTTCGAGGCCGATGCCGCCCGGCAGCTCCGGGAGATCTCCGGGCACGGCCCTTACGGCCGGATGGCCGAGGCCATGGCACGCGCGACCGAAACGCAGAGGGAAACGGAACCGGAGATGGACGCGACGCCGGCGCAGGCGGACGCGCAGGCGGACGCGCAGGCGGACGCGCAGGCGGACACCCAAGCGGACCCGGACGGCCCGGGATCAGACCGGGCCTCGGTGAGGGCTGCTGAGCTGGGCCCGGGCCAGGCGTCCGACCCGTACGTGGTGGCGGAGGTGATCCGGCGGGCCGTCGAGGCGGATCGGCCGGAGACACGTTACGTCGTCGGCTGGCAGGCCGAGGCGCTCCTGACCCTCCGCAAGTCCCTCACGGACCGAGATTTCGACGCCCGCGTCACCGCCCCACTGCTCTGAGCCGACCCCTCCCCACCGGAGAAGCACCCATGACCCCTGCCATCACCATCTCAGGACTCGTCAAGACGTTCGGCACCACCCGCGCGCTCGACGGCCTCGACCTCACCGTGAACACCGGCGAAGTGCACGGCTTCCTCGGCCCCAACGGCGCCGGGAAATCCACTACCATCCGTGTCCTGCTGGGCCTGATGCGCGCCACTTCCGGCACCGTCCGGCTGCTGGGGGGCGATCCCTGGGCCGAGGCGGTCGCGTTGCACCGGCGGCTGGCGTACGTACCCGGTGATGTCGAGCTGTGGCCGGGCCTGACCGGAGGTGAGGTCATCGACGTGCTCGGGCGTCTGCGCGGCGGGATCGACGAGCGGCGCAGGAACGAGCTGATCGAGCGGTTCGAGCTCGATCCGAAGAAGAAGGCACGCACCTACTCCAAGGGCAACCGGCAGAAGGTCGCCCTCGTCTCCGCCCTGGCCGCGGACGTCGAGCTGCTCATCCTGGACGAGCCGACGAGCGGGCTCGACCCGCTGATGGAGGCGGTGTTCCAGCAGGTCGTCGCCGAGGTGAAGGCCGCCGGGCGCACCGTGCTGCTGTCCAGCCACATCCTGGCCCAGGTCGAGACGCTGGCCGACCGGATCACCATCGTCAGGGACGGAAAAGCGGTGGAGTCGGGGACGCTGGCGCAGTTGCGGCATCTGACGAGGACGACGATCGTGGCGCGGACCGCCACCCCCGTCACCGGCCTCGACCGGCTGCCCGGCGTGCACCGGGCGCGGGCCGAGGCGGGGAGCGTCAGCGTCAGCGTGGACGCCGAGCACCTGGACGCGGCCGTCAGGCATCTCACCACGTTCGGCATCACCTCGCTGGTCAGCCATCCGCCGACGCTGGAGGAGCTCATGCTCCGTCACTACGGGACCGGGCGGGCCGCGGCATGACCGCCACGTTGTCGCCGGCGCACGCCCGTTCCCTGCCGCGGGCCGGAGGCCGCTCGCTGGCCGGGACCGGGGCCATGGTCCGGCTGGCGCTGCGCCGCGACCGGCTCAAGCTGCCGATCTGGGTGCTGGTCATCGTGGCCCTCGTCCCACGCTTCTACTACGCGGCCACCTCCGCGGTCGTCCCGACGCCGCAGGCGCTGGCCGACGCCACGCGGCTGATCCGGGCCTCGTTCATGCGGGTGCTGGCCGGGCCCTTCTTCGGCGCCGAGGCCGTCACGACGCAGAAGTACTTCCTGGCCGCGTACTGGGTGGAGTTCCTGCTGGCCGCGGCGCTGATGAACATCATGCTCATCACCCGGCACACCCGCGCGGAGGAGCAGAGCGGCCGGGCCGAGCTGGTCAGGGCCGCGGTCGTGGGGCGGCACGCGCAGCTCACGGCGGCGCTGGTCGTGGCCGGGGCGGGCAACGCCGTGCTCGCGCTGCTCGCCGCGGGCGCGGCCGCGGGCATCGGGTTCGCGGCCGGTGGCGCGCTGCTGTTCGGCGCCTCCCTCGCCGCCGCCGGGATGGTGTTCGCCGCGGTCACGGCGGTCACCGCGCAGCTCACCGAGCATCCGAGGGGAGCCACCCGGCTCGCCGGGGCGGTGCTGTTCGTGGCGTGGCTGCTGCGCGGTGCGGGGTCGTTGCAGGCGGAACAGGGCGGGCCGCTGTTCTGGCTGTCGCCGATCGGCTGGTCGCAGCAGACCCGGGTGCTGGCCGGGGATCGGTGGTGGCCGCTCGGCCTGTCGGTGCTGCTCGCCGCGCTGCTGGTGGCGGGCGCGTACGCGCTGGCCAGCCGGAGGGATCTCGGCGCCGCCCTGGTGGCCGCGCGTCCCGGCCGGGCCGGCGCCCCCGGCTGGCTGCGTTCGCCGTTCGCGCTCGCGCTGAGGTTGCGGCGGGCGGCCGTCGTCTCGTGGGCGGCGGCGTTCCTCGCCGTGGGGCTCGTCCTGGGCGGCATGACCGGCGGCATGTCGGTCACCGACCTGCCGATCTTCGCCGGGGCGGACTTCGGGCGGGCGTGGCTCGGCCTGATGGTGTTCACCGGGTCCCTTTACACGGGCGTGCACGCGGTGCTGTCGGTGCTGCGGCTGCGTGCTGAGGAGGTGCGCGGGCTGGCCGGCCCTTTGCTGGCCGGGCCGACGAGCAGGGTGGCGTGGCTCGGGTCCTCCCTGTTGGTGTCGGCGCTCGCCGTGGTGGCGCTGCTCATGGTGTACGGGGCGGGGCTCGGGGTCGGCGCCGCCCTGTCGACCGGGGACGGGGGGCTCGTGGCCGAGGTCGTCTGGGCGAGCCTGCGCCGCGTTCCGGAGGTGCTGGTCCTGCTCGCCGTGCCCGCCGCCCTGCTCGGGCCGGCTCCACGTGCGGCTGGTGGGGCGGCTTGGGGCGTGCTCGTCTTCAGCGGGTTCGTCGCGGTTCTGGGGGCGTACCTCCGGGTTCCGGAGTGGGTGGTGAACGCGTCGGTGCTGTCCCACCTGCCGTGGCATCCGCTGGGGGCGGCGGCGCCGGTGGCCACGGCGGTGCTGCTCGGGCTCGCCGCGACGCTGACGGCCCTCGGCCTGTACGGTGTGCGCCGCCGCGACCTCAGCACGGGCTGACTCCCCTCGGCCTCGGTACGGGTCAGCCCCCGCGGGCTCAGCACGGGTCAGCCTCCGCGTTCTCGGCCCGGGTCGGCCCCTGTGCGGTTCTCGCCGCCGGTGCGGCCGGGGGCATAATCGGGCCATGCGGGTGCGTGCCCGGCCCGCCGGATGGCGCTAGCGGCGACGATCACGGCGGCAGCCCCCGAGTTACTCCGGGTGCCGGGCAGCCGGCGACGACGCGTTCGTGACGGTGAGGTTGCGCAGCCGTCGCCCCGCCGAGCAGCATTCCAGGCCGGACGCGTGGATCCGACAAGGCGGCCTGCCCCGAGTCGCGGCCGGGTCGGCGGTCACCGCGGTGGGCGCACGGCCGGGAGGGCTGCCTCGACGGTGTCGAAGACGGGCAGATGGGCGTACAGCCCGGTGATCCGCAGCCACTGCCGCACCAGCGGCGCGGGCTGGGTGAAGGCCATCCGCACCCCCGCCTGGCGCAGGCGTTCGCTGGTCGAGAGCAGGCTGGAGATGCCGGCCGAGTCGAGGAACGTCAGCGCCGACAGATCCACCAGGAGGGGTACGCCCGAATCGCCCGCCACATGCCCGTCGAGCCACGACTGCCAGTCGGCGACGGTCTCCCACACGAGCTCTCCGGCCGGTCTGACGACGAGCACGCCGTGTTCCTCGGCCACGGTCACGGCGATCGCGTTGCCGGTCATCCCGCCTCCCCATGGTGGCCGCGTCGGCTGGCGAGCAGACGTGAGCTGCGTCGCCGCCGGGGCCGGCACCGAACCCCAGCGCTCACCCACAGTACCCGCAAGGGACCGCCGCGTTCGATCGCGCCAACTCGCGCCCGCCGGTCGACCGCGCGGGTTGATCGTGCGGGTCAGAGGCTGTAGACGCGGGTGGCGGTGGCGGTGAAGACGTCGTGGATCTCCTCGACCGTTCGGCCGGCGAGCGCGTCCTGCCAGGCGGTCAGGAGGGTGCGCAGGTCGGTCCAGAGTTTCTCGATGGGCAGGTTGCTGCCCCACATGCAGCGGCGGGAGCCGAACAGCTCCAGGCACGTGGACGTCACCCGTTCGATCAGCTCCCGGTCGACGCGGTGGACGAAGGTGCCCTGGCCGCTGAGCTTCACCACGACGTTGGGCCGCTCGGCCAGCAGCTTCATGCCGCGCGTCCACTCGGCGAAGGCGCCGGGACCCACCGGCATGCCGGCGTGCACGAGCACGAACGTGACCTCGGGGAAAGCGGCGACGAGGTCGGCGGTGTCGGGCATCTGGGCGGGGAAGACCTGGAGCTCGAACAGCCAGCCGAGCTCGGCGAGCGTGGCGAGGTTGCGCCGGAAGGTGGCGTCCTTCATCCGGTCGGGGGCCTCGGCGAAGCGGAACTCGGGGCGTTCGTGCCAGTGGAGCTGCAGCCGGGCGCCGCGGACGAGCGGCGTGAGCGCGGCCTGGCGGCGCAGGACGTCGGGGGCGCCGGCGTCGAAGAGGTCGGCGCTGCCGACGACGGCGGTGGGCCAGCCGGTCTCGGCGTGGACGTCGCGCAGCCAGCGGACCTCGTCCAGGGCGCGGTCGAGCGGCCAGTTGGTCTGGACGTAGACCGACGAGGTGATGCCGCAGGGCGCGGCTTCTGCGAGGTATTCGGCGATGGGATAGTCGCGGCGGATCGGCTCGTACGGGCCGAAGATGCGCGGGACCATCTCCCCTGACAGCCAGGGCAGGTCGGCGGCGCGCCAGATGTGGTGGTGCGCGTCCACGATGCCGGGGCGGTGATGGGACGGATCGGTCATCGGGCGGCTCCCATGGGGGGCGGGGTCGGCCCATGCGGGGCGGGCCGGTGCGGGTCGGGCCAGTGTCGGTCGGGCCGGTGCGGATCGGACCAGTCTCTGGCTGCGGTGTGGCGCGGGCCGGACAGGACGGCGGGCAGGCGCCGGGCCTCCGCCAGCGCGGTGGCCAGGTCGCGGACGCCGCCGAGATGGTCCAGGCTCGGCAACTGGGCCGACATGGCGCGGGTGACAGGACGGTAGCCGGGCGAGCAGGCCAACGGCGTCCACCAGACGAGCCGGTGGCCGAGCCGCGACAGCCGGGCCGTGGCCCGGACCATGGGTGCGGTGTCGCCGCGTTCGAGCCCGTCGGACAGGACGATCACGAGCGCGCCGCGGGCGAGCGCCGCGTAGCGCGGGTTGGCCAGGAAGCGGTGCAGCGCCGCGCCGATCGCCGTTCCGCCGTCGGCGTCGGTGACCAGCCGCGAGACCGACGTCAGCGCGTGGTCGGCATGCGGGTGCGACAGCGCGGCGGTGATCCTGGTGAGCCGGGTGCCGAAGGTGAACACCTCGGTACGGGCCGGCGCGGCACGCAGCGCGGTGTGCGCCACGCGCAGCAGGTCGGGGGTGTGCTGCCGGAGCGAGCCCGAGACGTCGACCAGGAGGAGCAGGCGGCCGGGGCGGGGCGGGCGGGCGAGGTGGCGCAGCTCGGCGATCTCGCCGTGGTGGCGGCGGGCGCGTCGCCAGGCGTGCCGGACGTCCAGCCGGTCGCCGGTCCTGGCCGGGCGGCGGCGTCTGGACGGGGTGGCGGGCAGTGCGGCGGGCCAGGCGGCTTCGAGCGCGCGCATGAGGGCGCGCTCGCGTTCGCCGGTGCGGCCGAGGTCCCGCGTGCCGTAGGTGCTCAGGGTGCTGGCCCGCGTGCCGTCGCCGGGGCGCAGCTCGTGGGGCGGCGGGTCGTCGTGGCCCGGCGCGCCGGGGGACGGTGTGCGCTCGTCGTCGCGCGCGAGCGGCGGGTCGTCGAGGAGGCCGTGCCGGAACCAGGCGTCGAAGACGCGGTCGAAGGCGGGCAGGTCGGCGGCGTCCTGGAGGAGGGTGACGCGGGCGTACCAGTACAAAGCGGTCGGGTCGGGCGGCGGTGTCTCGGCGATCACACGCAGCAGGTCGGCCCGCTTGGCCGGCGCCGCCGGCAGCCCGGTCGCACGCAGCCCCATGAGGAACCCCCACAGGTGGTCGGCGGCCGGCTCAGCCGGGTCAGGCATCGGTGAACAGCTCCTCAGCGTGGTCCAGGAGGAGCCGGGTGTCCTCCTCGTCCTTGATCAGCAGCCCGAGAGCGCGGCGCAGTGCCAAGGGCCACGGGCTGCCGTCCTCCGCCAGCGCGACCGCCCCGCGCGCCCACTCCACCGACTCGGCGATGCCGGGCCGTTTGAGCAGCGGCAGCCGCCGTACCCGCTGCACCGCCCCGACGAGCCCCTCGGCCGCCCGTTCCTCCAGTCCGGGCACCGACGCGCGCAGGATGGCCCGCTCCCGGTCCGGCTCGGGGAAGGCGATCCAGTGGTAGAGGCAGCGCCGCTTGAGCGCGTCGTGCAGTTCGCGGGTGCGGTTGGAGGTCAGCACCACGATCGGCGGCGTGCCCGCCCGTACGGTGCCCAGCTCGGGGATCGTGATCTGGAAGTCGCCCAGGAATTCGAGCAGGAACGCCTCGAACTCGCTGTCGGCCCGGTCGATCTCGTCGATGAGCAGCACCGCGCCCCGCTCCGCCCGTACGGCGCGCAGCAGCGGCCGGCGCAGCAGGAACTCCTCGCGGTACAGCTCGCCGACGTCCTGGCCCCGGCTCTCGGCCACGCGGACCTGGAGGAGTTGCTTGGGGTAGTCCCACTCGTACAGGGCCTGGCCGGAGTCCAGGCCTTCGAAGCACTGCAGGCGGATCAGCTCCAGCCCGGTGACCCGCGACAGCACCGAGGCCACCTCGGTCTTGCCGACGCCGGGCTCGCCCTCCAGCAGCAGCGGCCGGCCCAGCCGCAGCGCCAGGTGGACGGCCGTGCACAGCCCTTCGTCCGCGAAGTACCCCTCGCCCTCCAGCGCGGCGGCCAGCTCGCCGGGGCTGAGGGTCACAGCTGCGCGTGCTCGGTGGTCAGCAGGTGGACGCGCTGGGAGGTGTGCGCGGCCGCGTCGGCCGCCGCGGCCTTGCCGTGCTCGGAGCCGAACGCGGCGGCGCGGGCGTCCTCGTCGTCGAAGTACAGCTCGTTCACCGAGTCGTACGCGCCGTCCTCGCCGTTGCTCACGCTGACCGTGTACTTGCGCAGGCCGGGCAGCTTCCTGGCGAACGCGACGTGCTCCTCCACCACCCACGTGGCGAACTCCTCGTGGGACAGGTGCTCGGCCCGCTTGAGCAGGGAGATGACCTTCAGCATGTTTCCTCCGTCTTCAGGGCGTCCAGCCCTCGCAGGACGCGTTCGGGGGTGAACGGCATCGACGTCAGGCGTACGCCGCAGGCGTCGAAGATCGCGTTGGCGATGGCCGGAATGGGGGCGTTCGCCGTCATCTCGCCGATCCCCTTCGCCCCGTACGGGCCGGTGGCGGACGGGCGTTCCAGCAGCAGGCTGTGCTGGACGGGGAGGTCGGCGGGCCCTGGCATCAGGTATCCGGCGAAGTCGCGCGGCCCGTGGTCGCGGGCCGGATAGTACGGCTCGGTGGTCTCGAACAGGGCATGGGACAGCCCCATCCACGCCCCGCCCTCCACCTGCTGGGTCGCCATGGCGGGGTTGAGCGCCCGGCCGATCTCGTAGGCGTTGAACAGCTCCAGCACCTCGACCACCCCGGTCTCGTCGTCGACCTCGACGACGGCGACCGTGCACGCGTGCGCCTGGCAGGAGTCGGGGTCCATCTCCCCCGTCTCGGGCACCGGCACGCTGGGCTCCTTGAGGTAGATGCCGCGCCCGGAGATCGTCCGCCCGTGCTTGAAGTGCGCGGCCAGCGCCAGGTCGGTGATGTGCACGCGTTTGTCCTGGGCGCCCTTGACCGCGATGTAGCCGGTGCCGTCGGGCTCCAGATCGGCGGCGTCGACCTCCAGCTCCTCGGCGGCGACCTCCAGCATCACGCCGCGCGCCTCGGTGGCGGCCATGATGACGGCGTTGCCGACGCGGTGGGTGCCGCGGCTGGCGAACGTGCCCATGCAGTGCGGTCCTGTGTCGGTGTCGGCGGTGTCGACCAGGATGTTCTCCATCGGCAGGCCGAGCGTCTCGGCGGCGCACTGGGCGGCGATCGTCTTGATGCCCTGCCCGAGGTCGACGGAGGACAGCGAGATCACGAACGTGCCGGTGGTGGTGGCGTGGACCAGGGCCTGCGAGGGGTCTCCGCCCAGGTTCATGCCGGTCGGGTAGTTGACCGACGCGTACCCCCGGCCGCGCAGCTTCGCCATCACAGCCCCTCTCGTGTCGTGGACGACATGCGGCGGTAGGGCTCGGGCAGCTCGTGCCCGGACATCTCCGCCGCCTTCTGGATCACCTCGACCAGGGCCGTTCCCTCGGCGACCTTGCGGTGCGCCTTGACGTCGCCGTCGCGGTAGGCGTTGATGAGCCGGAGCTGGAGCGGGTCCATGCCGATGGCGCGGGCGACCTGGTCCATCTGCGACTCCAGAGCGAAGTCGGCGATGGTGACGCCGAAGCCGCGCATGGCGCTGGACGGGGTGCGGTTGGTGAACACGCAGTGGCAGTCGGCCCACACGTTCGGGATCGCGTAGGGGCCCGGCAGGTGCGCGGCGGCCTTGGTGACGCCGTACGGGCTGTGGCGGGCGTACGCGCCGGCGTCCACGTACAAGGTGATCTTGCGAGCGATGATCCGGCCGTCGTTCATGACGGCGTCCTTGATGCAGAGGCGTTCGGCGGCGCGCGGCGAGGAGACCTGCATCTCCTCGGCGCGGTCGTAGACGAACTTGACCGGGCGGTCGATCGCCATCGCGGCCACGCACGCGATCGGCTCGACCACCACGTCCACCTTGCCGCCGAAGCCGCCGCCGACCGTCCCGCCGACGATGCGCAGCTTGTTGAACGGGGTCTGCAGGATCAGCGCGGTGTTGTCCAGGGTGAAGAAGCACGCCTGGGTGTCGGAGTGGATCCGCAGCCGGCCGTCGGCCTGCGGGATCACCACGCAGCCGGTGGTCTCGACGGGCGCCTGCTCGATCGGCGCCGACTGGTAGCGCCACTCGAGGACGTGGTCGGCGCGGGCGAAGGCGGCCTCGACGTCGCCGAAGCGGATGCGCCGGCAGTGGTGGCCCTCGTAGATGAAGTGGTTCTGGCCGTGGTACTCGTTGACCAGCGGCGCGCCCTCCCGCAGCGCCTCCTCGACGTCGAAGACGGGCGGCAGGTCCTCGTAGGTGACCTGGATCCGGGCGGCGCCCTCCAGCGCGGCGGCCTCGGTCTCGGCGACCACGGCGCAGATGGGCTCGCCGAGGTAGCGCACCTTGTCCACGGCCAGGATCGGCTCGTCGTCGGGCCCGACGCCGATCAGCTTGAGCGGGGTGTAGAGGTTGTTCGGCACGTCGGCGTGGGTGAGGATCCGCAGCACGCCGGGCACGGCCAGGGCCTGGCTCAGGTCCACGCCGGCGATCCTGGCGTGGTGGCGGGCCGAGCGGTGCATCTTCAGGTGCGCGAGCCGGGGCGGGGCCACGTCCTCGAAGAACTCGGTCCTGCCGGTGACGTGCCCGCGGGCGTCGGAGCGCTGGACCACCGAGCCGATCACGGTGAGGTCGCCGCCGTCCCGCTCGGCGGCGAAGGTGGTGGTGTCGATGGGAGCGAGCCGGTACGTCATCGCGTCACCGCCCCCTCCCCGCGCCGGCGGGCCGCCTCCATGACGGCCTGCACGATGGGCCGGTAGCCGGTGCAGCGGCAGATGTTGCCCGAGATCGCCTCGATCACGTCCTCCTCGCTCGGGTCGGGGTTCCGGTCGAGCAGCGCTTCGGCGACCATGATCATGCCGGAGGTGCAGAAGCCGCACTGGGTGGCGAAGCACTCCACGAAGGCGCTCTGCACCTCGTCCAGGTCGCCGCCGGTGGCGACGCCCTCCAGCGTGCTGACGGAGGCACCGGCCACGGTCTCGACGGCGACCAGGCAGGACGCCTGCGGCCGGCCGTCGACGAGGACCGTGCAACTGCCGCAGGCGCCCTGAGCGCAGCCGCGCTTGGCGGCGGTGAGGCCCAGCGACTCCCGCAGGCAGGCGAGCAGGGTGGCTCCCGGCGCGGCGATGAACTCACGGGGCTCGCCGTTGACGACGAGCGAGACGATCTGTGACGGCACGGTCCCACCTCTTCTGATGCGGGCGCTTACAGGGGTGCTTTCAGGAGTTATGAGGTGTCTCGGGGAAGAATGCGCGGCGGAAGTGCACGGGCAGGACGCGGGCCCGGTACCACGCGCTGGCGTAGGCGTCGTCGAAGGGGTCGATGTCGGCGCGGGCGGCCAGGCCCGCCTCGCTGACGCTCTCCTCGGTCAGGGGACGGCCGCGCAGGACGCGTTCGGCGGACAGCGCCCGTGCGGGGCGAGGGGCCACGCCGCCCAGCGCGATCCTGCAGTCCGCGTCACCCTCCACGGCGACGGCGGCGACGGTGACGATCGAGGCGGAGTTCAGCCGGCGGCGCATGGCCTTGTGGTAGTGCCAGGCGCCCGGCGGGGGCGGCGTGAACCGTACCGCGACGACGAGCTCGCCGGGGGCGAGGCCGGCGGCCAGCACGTCCGCGACCGGCGCGTCCCGGCGGCCGGCGGGGCCGGCGATCTCGCAGGTGGCGTCGAGGGCGAGCAGGCAGACGGCCAGGTCCCCGTACGGCTGCGCGACGAACAGGTTGCCGCCCACGGTGGCCTGGTTGCGCAGGGTCGGGGAGGCGATCGTGCGCAGCGCCGGGCGCAGGAAGGCGAGAGCGGGATGCTCGGCGACGGCGGTGAGCGTGGCCGCGGCCCCGATCACGGCCACCCCGTCGCTCACCTCGATGCCGTCCAGGCCCGCGCGGCGCAGGCTGATCAGTTCGGTCACGCCCGCGGATCCGCTGTTGACCAGCGGCATCACGACCGTTCCCCCGCCCATGACCAGGCCGCCCGCGGCCGAGCGGGTCACCACGGCTTCGACGGACTCGGGCACGTGCACCGCCTCGATCAGCATGTGCGGCCTCCCTGCTCGGGGTTTCCGGCGCTATAATTCTCGATAATTGATTATCGAGATTCCCGCGTCAAGAGATCTTCCCTCATCGCCGATCGGTAGGATCCGCCCATGACCGAAGAGCCCCCGAAGCTGCCGCGGCTCACGCTGGCCCGGCAGATCCGCGACTCGCTGGTCAGCAGGATCGTCTCCGGGCAGGTCAGGCCGGGCGAGCGGCTGGTGGAGACCCGGCTCGCGGCCACCTACGGCACCAGTCAGGCCCCCGTACGCGAGGCACTGCGCGAACTGGAGGCCATGCGGCTGGTGGAGACGTTGCCGCGCCGGGGGACGTTCGTGCGCCCGTTCGTCCAGGAGACCCTGCGCGAGAGTTACGTGGTGCGGGCCGCGCTGGAGGAGACCGCCACCCGGCTCGCGCTGCTGGCCGGGACGGTTCCGGCGGAGGCGATGCGGGCCGACGTCGAGGCGATGAAGGCCGCCGCCGATCGCGGTGACACCGAGGCGTCGGCGCGGGCGAGCGTGTCGTTCCATCGTCACATCGTCGAGGCGGCCCACAACGAGCTGCTCAAGCTCACCTGGGACAGCCTGCAGATCGAGGCACGCACGTCGGTCACCATGGTCGCCACCGAGGTCGATCTGCACGACGTGGCCCGCGATCATGCCGAGTTGCTGGCGGCGATCGAGGAGGGTGATCTGGAGACGGCGTGCCGGGAGGCCCGCGACCACCAGTGGCACTACGCCGACCTGCCGCACGACGCCCACGGCCGTACCCGCGACTCCGCCACGGGCTGACCGCCCAGCCGGGGCCGCGTCGAAATGCATCGATATTTGATATAAATATGGGCGTGACGCCCGCGCCGCCCGATCCGGAGCCCGCCTCCGCACCCGGCCCTGCCCTCGACCTCGACCTCGACCTCGACCTCGACCTCGACCTCGACCTCGACCTCGACGAGCTGGCCACCGCGATCGAGGACTTCAACACCTACTTCATCCGGCTCCCGTCGGTCAGGAAGCTCAGCTTCTCGACGCTGTCGGTGCTGCACACGCTGCAGCGCCGGGGGCCGATGCGGCTGACCGCGCTGACGGCGACCGAGCAGCTCAAGCAGCCCGCGCTCACCAGCCTGGTCGCCAAGCTGGAGCAGGACGGGCTCGTCTCGCGCCGCCCCGATCCGCGCGACGGCCGGGCCGTCCTGCTGGAGCTCACCGAGGAGGGCCTGGGGATCGTCCGCTCCCGTCACGCCGACCGGGTGGCGCGGCTGTCACGGCTGGTGGACCACCTCAACGACGAGGAACGGGCGGCGCTGGCCGGCTCGGCGCGGGTGCTCGGACGGCTGACCGAGATCGCCGCGAGCCTCGACGACTGATCCCGTACGACCAGCCCATCAGCTCCAGAACCCAGGAGGAACCCATGCCGACCCGGCCGTTCCCGCTCGAACAGCAGCCGCTGCACGTCCCCGACGACGTCCTCGACGACCTGCGGCGCAGACTGGTGATGACCCGGTGGCAGCCGGACGTGGGCAACGACGACGGCTATTACGGCGTGCGCAGCGCGTACCTGCAGGAGCTGGTCTCCTACTGGGCGGACGGCTTCGACTGGCGGGCCGCCGAGCGGGCGATCAACGCGTTCGAGCACTACCGCGTGGACGTCGGCGGCGTGCCCGTGCACTTCATGCGCAAGCCCGGCGTCGGCCCCGACCCGGTTCCGCTGGTCCTCAGCCACGGCTGGCCGTGGACGTTCTGGCACTGGTCGAAGGTGATCGGCCCGCTCGCCGACCCGGGCGCGCACGGGGGCGATCCGGCGGAGGCGTTCGACGTGATCGTGCCGTCGCTGCCGGGCTTCGGCTTCTCGACCCCGCTGACGAACCGGCCGGACATGAACTTCTGGAAGATCGCCGAGATCTGGCACGAATTGATGACCGGCGTGCTGGGACACGACAGGTACGCGGCCGGCGGCTGCGACGTCGGTGCGCTGATCACGGGGCAGCTCGGCCACAAGTACGCCGGCGAGCTGTACGGGATCCACATCGGCTCGGCGCTGAAGCTCACCCTGTTCAACGGCGACCGCGCCTGGGACTTCAGCGGCGGCGCGCCCATCCCCTCCGGCCTGCCCGCCGACGTCCACGCGAGATTCCTGGAGATGGACCGGCGCTTCGCCGTGCACCTGGCCGCGCACATGATGGCGCCGTCCACGCTCGGCCACGGGCTGAACGACTCCCCCGCCGGCATGCTGGCCTGGATCCTGGAACGCTGGGCGAAATGGTCGGACAACGGCGGGGACGTGGAGAGTGTCTTCAGCAAGGACGACCTGCTCACCCACGCGACGATCTTCTGGGCGGGCGGCGGGATCGGCACCTCGATCCGCACCTACGCCAACAACAACCGCTACCCGTGGACGCCGTCGCACGATCGGTGGCCGGTGGTCGAGGCGCCCACAGGCATCACGTTCGTCGGCCACGAGAACCCGCCCGGCGTGCGGACCAGCGAGGAGCGGGTGCGCGGGTTCCTCGGCAGCGACCGGGCGGCCTGGTACAACCACGTCAACATCACCGCCCACGACCGCGGCGGCCACTTCATCCCGTGGGAGACCCCGGCGGAGTGGGTGGACGACCTGCGCCGCACGTTCCGCGACCGCCGCTGACGACCCCGCCCGCCCCAGGACCGCGCCCACAGCCCCCACGCACAGGCCCCGCTCACAGGGCCCGCTCACAGGCCCAGTCTGATCGGCTCGTCCGGTACGCCGCCGGCCGGCAGCGCGCGCAGATCCGACTCGCCCGGCTCCACCCCGCCGCCCGGCATCGCCCGGACGACGGGGCCGTCCAGGGTGGTCAGGTCGTGGCGGCAGAGCAGGACCCGATCGTCCGGGTCGAGGACGATGGCGCGGACGGACCTGCGTTTACGCGGCATCACCGCACCTCACCCGAGCGGATCTTGCTCAGGGGCGGTGCGGCGGGTCACGGGTTGCCGGAGCGGCAGACCGGGGACGAGCGGAACTCCACGGACGCGCCCGTACCGTCCGAGATCACCGCCCGGATGTCATAGCGGAAGGTCGGCTGGCAGCCGATCCCGACGAACGTCCTGTTGTCGTACGCGGGCACGTGGGACCCGTCGACGAACCAGCGGACGCTGACCGGCGCGACCGCCCCGGTGAAGGCGACCGAGCACAGGAAGCGCCGCGCGAGCCCCTCGCAGCTGCCGCCGGTGAGGGTGAGGGCCGCCGCGCTGATCACGGATGACGAGGTGGCGGCCGAGGCCGACGCGGGGAGCGCGCCGGGGAACACCAGCATTCCGGCCGCCGCCACGGCAGGCAGGGCGAGCTTGTACGACGTACGACGCATGTCCGTCTCCTCCAGGTAGGGGCCTCGGACGGAACCGGCGCCGCGCACGGACGCCCCCGGGCACGGCGATCCCGCCCACCCCTTGCTTCGCACGACCCGCGATCCCGGATGACCATCACCGGACGCCGTTTCCAGCCGAGAACCCCGAGCGGCGCCGACCGGCCAAAACGCGCGGAAAGCCCTCAGATACGCTCCTGAACGTCCACTTTTGGGAGGGAACAGGTTGTCGGGGGTTGTCGCGGCGTTCGCCGCTCTGGTGTCGGTCGCCGTGCTCGGGTACGTCATCGGTGTCATCGGCCTGCTGCGCGTCAGCGACGAGCTGGTGCTGTCGCGGCTGGCCTTCTTCGTGGCCACCCCGGCGCTGATGTTCGCCACCGTGTCCAGGGCCGACCTGAGCGCGCTGCTGTCGCCGGTGCTGCTGACCCAGATCGTCGCGGTGACGTTCACGGCGCTCGTGTTCGTGCTGGTGGCCAAGCTCGCCTGGCGGCGCACCGCGCGGCAGCTCACGATCGGCGCGCTCGCCTCCTCCTACGTCAACGCCGGCAATCTGGGCGTGCCGATCTCCCTGTACGTGCTCGGCGACGCCGCCCTCGTCGCCCCGATCCTGCTCTTCCAGCTGCTCGTGCTCACCCCGCTCTCCTTCCTCGTGCTCGACAAGGGCTCCCGCTCGCCGCGGGCCGCGCTGCTGCTGCCGCTGCGCAACCCGCTCACGGTGGCCTCGCTGGTCGGGCTCGCGTTCGCGCTGTCGAGGGTCGCGCTGCCGGTCACGGTGATGCGCCCGATCGACCTGCTCGGCGGCGCGGCCGTGCCGGTGGCGCTGCTGGCGTACGGGCTCAGCCTGTACGGCTCGCGCCGCGCCGCCCCGGCCCCGGAGGAGGACGGCGTGGCCAGGGACATCTTCCTGGCGGTGGCGCTCAAGGCGTTCGCCCAGCCCGCGGTGGCGTACGCGACCGCCCGCCTGCTCGGCCTGGAAGGCACCCAACTGCTGGCCGCCACCCTCTTCGCGGCGCTGCCCACCGCGCAGAACATCTACGTGTACGCCGTCACCTACGACACGGGCAGGCGGCTGGCCCGTGGCGCCGTGCTCGTGACCACGGGACTGTCCATCCCGATCATGACGGCGCTCGGCGCGGTCCTCGGTTAGAAAAACTTTCCCGCGCGGGTGTCGATCCGCGCCCGGCGTGTTCGACGCTCTGGTGAACGACCACGACGACGACTCCCGATGGAGGGACTCACCATGCGGAAGATCACCACGTGCCTCTGGTTCGCCACCCAGGCCGAGGAGGCCGCCACCCTTTACACCTCGCTCATCCCCGGCTCCGAGATCCTGGAGGTGCAGCGGTTCGGCGAGGAGGGCCCCGGCACCCCCGGGACGGCCATGGCGGTCACGTTCGAGCTGGCCGGGCAGCGGTTCATGGCGCTGAACGGCGGCCCGGACTCCGCCTTCACCGAGGCCACGTCCGTGCACGTGGCCTGCGAGTCGCAGGAGGAGATCGACGAGCTGTGGGCCCGGCTCACCGAGGACGGGGGCGAGGAGGGGCAGTGCGGGTGGCTGAAGGACCGCTGGGGCGTCTCCTGGCAGATCATCCCCCGGCAGTTGCCGGAACTGCTCGGCCACGCCGATCCGGCGGCGGCGCAGGGGGCGATGAAGGCGATGCTCGGCATGCGGAAGATCGACCTGGCGGCGCTGTACGAGGCTGCCGGGCTCTGAGGGTGCCCTCGAATCGCCCAGAACCGACCCTGAGCGCCTGACGAGCCGGGATCACCGTCGCTACCTCTCAGCGCTACCCCACGATCATCAAGGCCTTGGGGGATACCGGCTTCAAGAACGCCGCCATCGCCAACCCCACACGATGGCGTCCAAGCCGTGCCGGGCTCCGACGGGCGTGACCTCGCGGCCCTGGGAATCTTCGTCGCCGTGAAGGATGTCGATCAGTTGATCGGCACGACGACCGTTCCGGACCGCGGGGTGTCACAGGAGGGTACGTGTCAGGCGGCATGGGCGAGCGCATCATCCGGACGCTCGTGGAGAGCATCGACGCATCGCAAGCGGGCCGCACCCCGCTTGCGATGCTCACCCGGTCGGCCCGGACCAACGACCAGTCCGAAACCTTGATCCGCGAATACATCGACCGGGAAATCACCAGCCGGGTGGCGACACTGCTCGGCACACCGGACGCCGCGATGCGGGCTGGCATGGTCAACGTCCAACTTCTGGGCCTCACCGTGGCGCGCTACATCGTACGGATCGAACCGATCGCATCATCGTCCGTCGACGAACTGGTCAGCTGGTTCGGACCGCTCGTGCAGCACTGCCTGACCGGCCAAACCGCATCGTCCTGAGTGACGCTCACCAGCGCGGCACCGAGCATCGGTTCCACCGTCCGGCCGCTGGAGGGACAAAGGTGATCACCGAAGGCTCTCGGTCGCCCCATCTCAACCAAACAGGCAAAGGGGCGCGTCGTCGCCGGGCTCTGAGGCGGGTCGGGCTAAGGGCTGACGTAGTGGTGCACCAGGGCGGGCTCTCCTGCCGCGTTGAGCCAGGTGGCCCGGTCGCTGCCGATCCTGCGCCAGCCAGCGCGCTCGTAGAAGGCGATGGCCGCCTTACCCTCCGAGGACACCTGCAGCTTCAGCGGGCCACCCGCGGCGGTTCTGGCGGTTTCGAGGAGCCGGGCGGCCAGGCCGCCGCCACGCGCCGCCGGGGTCACGAACAGCCGCACGACTTCCCCGTCCCCGGTCAGCCCCACGTGCCCGACCACCGCGCCCGGCTCCACCGCGATCCAGGCCGCCGCGAGGTCCTCGGGCGTCAGCCAGCCGCCCGGGTCGTCCGGCCAGTCCACCGGGTACCGGTCGGCGGCCTGGACCTGGGCGAGCGCGTCGACACATGCGGGGAGGTCTTGCGGGGTTCTGGGGCGGATCGTCACCCGGGCAAGGGTAGCCGCGACCTCATCCGGGCATGACATCGCGGTCCAAACCGCATCCGCGCGTGACGCCACGGCCGGCGGCCTCCGGTGTGGCGGGCGCGGCCGGCGGCCCGGCACAGGTTGCCCCTGTGGCAGGGG
>NZ_BAAAMU010000005.1:12033-50010 GCF_039529435.1 Nonomuraea maheshkhaliensis | reverse complement strand
GTCGACCTCCGGCCACAGGGCCTCGCTGGACGGGGCCGCCGGGGGCGTGCCGCCGATCCAGCGGCGCAGCAGGCGGGCGATCTCCGGGACGTGTTCCGGCAGTGCGACAAGGTGGCGGGCGAAGTAGGCGACGATCGGGCCGCCCAAGGGGTCGCCGGCGTCGCAGCGGGCGCACAGCAGGACCTCGCTCGTCCCCCGGACCTGCCGTCCCGACGCGTTCGTCCAGGTGTGCGGACGGCGCAGCACGGCCAGGACCTCACCGGTGCGGCACCGAGGACACTCCCGGCCGGGCTCACCGTCGACGGCCACCTCGATATCACCGGTCACGATCGCCTCACCGCCGCCGGTCGTCCCGGTGCCGCCGGTCGCCTCGCCGTCACCCGGCATCCCGACCCCGCCGGGGAAACCGATGCCGGTAGCTCCCGAGCCGGTCATGCGGGGCCGATCGCGGTGGCGCCGAGCAGGGCCTTGATGTCGCCGTACAGGGCGGGGGCCGCGGTGACGCGGTAGGGCCGCAGGTCCAGCAGGACGCCCGGGCCGACGCGCCGGTGCAGCCGGACGTGGACGGGCGCCCGGCCGGGATGCGTGCTCAGGATGTGCCGCAGCTCCCGCACCAGCCGGGGGTTCAGCTGCGGCTCCTGGATGGAGATCACCACGGGCGGCTCGGCGCCGGCCTGGGTGACGTCGAGGACGGTGATCTCCTCGCCGTACAGGCTGACGGCCTCGTCACGTACGTTGATCCGCCCCCGTACCGACACCACCCGATCCTCGGCGAGCGTCTCCCCGTACAGGGCGTAGGTCTTGGGGAAGACCAGGCACTCCACGGCGGCGTCGTGGTCCTCGACGGTGACGATCGCCCACGGGCTGCCCTGCTTGGTGACCTTGCGCTGCAGGCCGGAGACGATGCCGCTGATCCGGGCCGCCCCGTCCGGGCGTCCCGAGGCGAGCAGGCCGGCGATGGTGGTGTCGCGGTGGCCCTCCAGGACGGGCTCGGCGCCGTCGAGCGGATGGCTGGAGACGTACAGGCCGAGCATCTCGCGTTCGAAGGCGAGCAGGGTCGCCTGGTCCCACTCCCCCTCCGGGATCGCGACGGTGAAGGCGCCGGCGCGGCCGGGTTCGCCGAACAGGGAGTCCTGGCCGTACGCGGCGTTGCGTTTGACGTCGGCGACGGCGTCCACGGCCTGCTCGTGCACCGCGACCAGGCCCTTGCGGTGGTGTCCGAGGCCGTCGAAGGCGCCCGCCTTGGCCAGCGACTCGATGACGCGCTTGTTGCAGACGACGGCGGGCACCTTGGCCAGGAAGTCGTCGAAGTCGGTGTACGGCCCCTCGGCCCGCCGGGCGGTGACGATCGCGTCCACGACGTTGGCCCCCACGTTGCGTACGGCACCCAGGCCGAAGCGGATGTCGGAGCCGGTGGCGGCGAAGTCGAGCAGGCTCTCGTTGACGTCCGGGGGCAGCACCTTGATGCCGAGCCGCCGGCAGTCGGCCAGGTAGACGGCCATCTTGTCCTTGTCGTCCCCGACGGAGGTGAGCAGCGCGGCCAGGTATTCGCTGGGATGGTTGGCCTTGAGGTAGGCGGTCCAGTAGGAGACGAGGCCGTAGCCGGCGGTGTGGGACTTGTTGAATCCGTACCCGCTGAAGGGCACGAGCACGTCCCAGACCGCCTTGATCGCCCCGGCGGAGAAGCCGCGGCCGCGCATGCCCGCCGCGAAGCGGTCCAGTTCGGCGTCCAGGACCTCTTTCTTCTTCTTGCCCATGGCCCGGCGCAGTATGTCGGCGGCGCCGAGCGAATAGCCGGCGAGCTGCTGGGCGATGGCCATGACCTGCTCCTGGAAGACGACCAGGTGGTAGGTGTCGCCCAGGATGGGTTCGAGTGCTTCTTCCAGTTCGGGGTGTATCGGCTCGACGGCCTGTTTGCCGGTCTTGCGCAGGGCGTAGTTGGTGTGGGCGTTCATCTCCATCGGGCCCGGCCGGTAGAGCGCGTTGACCGCCGCGATGTCGGTGAACGTCGTCGGCTGCATGAGCTTGAGCAGCACCCGCATGCCGCCGCTGTCGAGCTGGAACACCCCGAGGGTGTCGCCGCGGGCGAGCAGTTCGTACGTGGCGGGGTCGTCGAGCGGGACGTCGAGGATGTCGATGTCGATCCCCTTGTTCGCGCGCACGCCCGCGACGGCGTCCCCGATCACGGTGAGGTTGCGCAGGCCGAGGAAGTCCATCTTCAGCAGGCCCATCTCCTCGGCCTGGGTGAAGGGGAACCCGGTGACCACCGGGCCGTCGGCCTTCGGCCGGGCCAGGGGGATCACGTCCAGCAGCGGCTCGCTGGAAAGGATCACCCCCGCGGCGTGGACGCCGGTGCCGCGGGTCAGGCCCTCGATGCCGGCCGCGGTGTCGACGATCCGCCTGACGTCGTGGTCCCGCTCGTACAGCTGGCGCAGCTCGGCCGCCTCGCCGTGGCGGGGGTGGCGTTCGTCGTGGATGGCGGCCAGGGGGATCTCCTTGCCGCCGGCGGCCGCGGGGAACGCCTTGGTGATGCGGTCGCCCAGCGCGTACGGCAGGCCGAGCACGCGGCAGGAGTCCTTGATGGCGGCCTTGGCCTTGATCGTGCCGAAGGTGACGATCTGACAGACGCGGTCGTCGCCGTACCTGCGGGTGACGTACTCGATCATCTCGTCGCGACGGCGGTCGTCGAAATCGAGGTCGACGTCCGGCATCGACACGCGCTCGGGGTTGAGGAAACGTTCGAAGATGAGCTTGTGCCCGATCGGGTCGAGCTGGGTGATGCCCGTGCAGTACGCGACGATCGACCCCGTCGCCGAGCCGCGGCCCGGGCCCAGGCCGATGCCCTGCTCGCGGGCGTACCGGCAGATGTCGGCGACGACCAGGAAGTAGCCGGGGAAGCCCATCGCGTCGATCACCGACAGCTCGTAGTCGATGCGCTCCAGCACCTCGGGCGGCGGGTTCGCGCCGTAGCGGCGGCGGGCCCCCTCCAGGCTCTCCTTGCGCAGCCAGCTCGACTCGCTCTCCCCTTCCGGTACGGGGAAGCGCGGCGTCAGGTCGCGGTGGGCGAAGACCTCCCCGTACTCGCCGATCCGCTCCGCGACGAGCAGCGTGTTGTCGCAGGCGCCGGGAACCTCGGCGTCCCACTGCGCGCGCATCCGCTCGGCGGGCTTGACGTAGTAGCCGCTGCCGCTGAAGCGGAAGCGGCCGGGGTCGTCGAGCCGCTTTCCGGTGCCGACGCACAGCAGCACGTCGTGGGCGCGGGCCTGGTCCTCGGTGACGTAGTGGGAGTCGTTGGTGGCCAACGGCGGCAGGTTCAGCTCGCGGCCGAGGCGCAGCAGGTCCTCGCGGACGCGGCGTTCGATGGGCAGGCCGTGGTCCATGAGTTCGAGGTAGTAGGCGCCGACGCCGAAGATGTCGCGGTAGCGGGCGGCGGCGGCCCTGGCCTGGTCGTACTGGCCGAGGCGGAGCCGGGTCTGCACCTCGCCGGACGGGCAGCCGGTGGTGGCGATGACGCCCTGGCCGTGCTCGGCCAGCAGCTCATCATCCATGCGCGGATATTTCTGGACATGCCCCTCCAGCCAGGCGCGTGACTGCAGCCGGAACAGGTTGCGCAGCCCTCGCGCGTCGGCCGCCCACATGGTCATGTGCGTGTAGAGCCCGCGCCCGGACACGTCGCCGCCGGCGCCCGTCTCGTCGTCCGACCTGCGCAGGGTGAGGTCGTCGCTGAAGTAGACCGGACCCCGGTGGCGCCGCGAGGCGGGGGCGACGTACGCCTCCATGCCGATGACCGGCTTGACCCCCGCCTTTCCCGCCGCGTGGTAGAACTCGTACGCGCCGTGCACGTTGCCGTGATCGCTCATCGCCACGGCCGGCATCCCCAGCCGCGCCACCTCGTCCATCAGCGGACCCACCTTGGCGGCGCCGTCCAGCATGCTGTATTCGGTGTGCACGTGCAGGTGCACGAACGACCTCTCCACGACCACGCCCTCCGGTTGTCGGCTTCATCCCGCGAGCGAGTATTCGATCCCAAGCCGGAAGGGGTTGTCCAACAAACGACACGGCGTGAACTCACAACCATCGGTTGTGGAACGAGCCCGCGTACCGCCTCAGTGCCTCATGCCCGGCAGGGCCGCGGCGGGCACGGCCGCGCCTCAGCTCCTCAGCTCCTCATGGCCTGGCCTGATGGCCTCGTGCTCAGCAGGACGACGGCGGGCACGGCCGCGACGAGGGCCATGACGAGCGCGGCCGGGCCGAGCAGGCCCGCGGCCAGAAGCGGCGTGACGATCGCGGCGCCGATCGGCGGCGTCGCCTGCATGAGCGTCCTGAGGATCGCGAAGCCCCGGCCGCGCAGCGGCGCCGGGATGCGCGCCATGCGCAGCGACTGCGCCCAGACGGTCATGGGCGCGCTGAACATCCCGATGACGAGGAAGCCCGCGGCGACGGTGATCGTGAGCGGGGCGGTCAGCAGCGCCAGGAAGCCGGCGGCGGCGATGAGCTGGACCGCGGCGATGGCTCTGAGCGGGCGGGTTCGCGGCGTCCGGGCGCCGGCGACCGCCGCGCCGGCCAGCTCTCCCGCCGCCAGGGCGGCGAGCAGCAGGCCCAGGGCTTGGGGGCCGCCCTGGAGCTGGGTCTTGGCCAGCCAGGGGGCGGTGACGAGCAGCATGCCCACGGCGATGTTGAAGGCCATGAACGCGAGCGTGGTCGCGACCAGGACCCGGTCACGTAGCAGGGTCATGAGCGTGCCACGCGCCGGATCCGGCCGCGGTTCCGGCGCCTGGGAGCCCTGCGGGGAGAGGGAACGGCGGACGGCGAAGGGCCGGCCGGCGGAGAGCGGGCGGCGCACGACGAGAGGGCCGCGCACGACGAACCGCCGGCGCACGATGAGAGGGCGGCTGACGGAGAAGGGCCGGCGCACGACGAGGGGACGGCGCACCGCGAGGGCGGCGACGGCCAACAGCGCGTAGGTGAGCGCGTCGAAGGCCAGCACGGCCTCCCCGCCGAACCCCGCGATCAGGAGACCGCCCAGGGCGGGGCCGATCATCCCTGAGAGGCTGAAGCTCAGGCTCTCCAGCGCGTTGGCCGCGTCCCGGTCCCGTTCGGGGACGAGATCGGGGATCGCCGCGGGGAACCCGGCCAGGGGCACCATCCTGAACAGCCCGTACACCGCGGCGACGACGAACGGCATCGCCGACGGCACCTCACCCAGCAGCGACACGATCGGGATCGACGCCATCGCCCCGCCCCGGATCACGCTGTCGGCGGCCAGCACATGCCGCTTGTCGAACCGGTCCAGAATCGGCCCGGTCAGCAGCCCTCCCACGAACACCGGCAGCGTGTGACAGACGGTCAGCAGCCCGAGCCGCCGCACCCCGTCCGGCTGGGACAACACCAGCCAGGTCAGCGCGACGAACGTCATCCCGTCGCCCACGAGCGAGACGGACGAGCCCAGCCAGAGGACGCGGAAGTCACGCCGCGACAGCGCCCGCCGGTATCCGGCCAGGCGGCCCCCGGCGACATCGTTCACCATCATGCGGACAAAGCCTGGTTCCGGCCTCCCGCCGGCGCTGGCGGGCATCGGCCGCCGACGGTCGGCGTCCGATGCCCGCCAGTCGTGCTCCCGTCCCTGTGGCACGCTTGATGGGGTGATCGAGGACGAGGTCGCGTACGCGGCCATGCGGAGCCGTGACCCGCGGTTCGACGGATGGTTCTACGTCGCCGTCACCACGACCCGCGTCTATTGCCGCCCGAGCTGCCCGGCCGTCATGCCGAAGCCGGAGCATGTCCGGCTGTTCCCGACGGCGGCGGCGGCGCAGGTCAACGGGTTCCGGGCGTGCAAGAGGTGCCGTCCCGACGCGGCTCCCGGATCACCGGAGTGGAACACGCGGACGGACCTGATCGGCCGGGCCATGCGGCTGATCGCCGACGGGGTCGTCGACCGCGAAGGCGTCACCGGACTCGCCACCCGCCTCGGCTACAGCCCGCGCCAGGTGCACCGCCAGCTCGTCGCCGAGGTCGGCGCCGGACCCCAGGCCCTGGCCAGGACGCGGCGGGCGCAGACCGCGCGGATGTTGCTGGAGGCCGGCCCGCTGCCGATCAGCGACGTGGCCTTCGCGGCCGGGTTCGCCAGCATCCGGCAGTTCAACGACACCATCAGGCAGGTGTACGCGACGACGCCGACCCGGCTGCGCGGCTCCGGGAACGGCGCCCAGCCGCCGGGGGTCACCACGGTCCGGCTCGCCTACCGGCCGCCCATGGACGTGCCCGCGATGCTGGCCTGCCTGGGCGCGCGAGCCGTCCCCGGCATCGAGCACTACGACGGCGACGCCTACAGCAGGTCGCTGTCGCTGCCGCACGGCGCCGGCGTGATCACGTTGCGGCCCGGGCCCGGTCACGTGCTCTGCGCGCTGCGGCTGGAGGACCTCAGAGACCTCGCCGCCGCGGTGCAGCGCTGCCGGCGACTGCTCGACCTGGACGCGGACCAGCAGGCCATCGACGCCTTCCTCGGCGCGGACCCGGCGCTGGGGCCGCTGGTCGCGGCCCGCCCCGGTCTCCGGGTGCCGGGCTGCGCCGACCCCGGAGAGCTGGCGATCCGGGCCGTGCTCAGCCACCGGGCGCGAGCCGCGACGGTACGCGACCGGCTCGCCGGCCTGGTCAGCACGTACGGCAGATCGCTCGCGACCCCCTTCGGCGCGCTAACCCACCTGTTTCCCGACATGTCGGTCTTGGCGGAGGTCGCGTCCGCCGGCCGAACTGAGCGAGCGCTGGCCCGCGCGCTGGCCGCCGGCACCCTCGTGCTGGACGCCGGATGCGACCCCGGCCAGGCGCGCAAGCAACTGCGTGACCTTCCGGGGATGAGCCGGTGGGCGATCTCCCGCATCCGGATGAGGGCCCTCGGCGATCCCGACGTCCTCCTGCCCGGCCTGCCGGTACGGCGTGCTGTGCACCGACTGGCGGCCGATCCCGGCCGGTGGCGGCCCTGGTGCTCGTACGCCATGCGGCATCTGGCCCTCACGCCCCGCACGAACTGACACCTCCGGAGCCGGCTCGGCGACGCACCCGCGGCACACCCGCGACTTCCTCGGCACGGCCTCTCTACAGCCCGCGGTGCCCCCTCTCACCGCACAGGAGCGGACCGGCTCGTACCTGCGCGGGTACCGGAGCAGGCCGGCCCGCCCCGGAGCAGGTACCGGAGGGGCGACTCGTACCTGATCAGGTCTTTCTTCACCTGAGCGGGCCGGCTCCTCCGGCCCGTTCTCCGGGCCCCGGACCCGCCGCGCGGGCACGCGTCATCGCGCCGATTGACATAGTGGGCGCTTGCCCATTTATAGTGGGCGCATGACCACTTCCCCGCCGGACTCCGGCCGCACGTCCGCGCCCGGCCACGCCCATGTCGCGCACTCCCATCGGCAGCGGGAGATGGCCGAGTCGTTCGGGGTCGACGCCGAACGCTACGACCGCACCCGCCCCGCCTACCCGGACGCCCTGATCGACCGGATCATCACCACCAGCCCAGGGCGCAACGTCCTCGACGTCGGCTGCGGCACCGGCACCGCCATGCGCCAGTTCCTGTCGGCCGGCTGCGCCGTGCTGGGCGTCGAACCCGACCCGCGCATGGCCGCCTTCGCCCGCCGGGGCGGGCTCGACGTCGAGGAGGCGACGTTCGAGACGTGGGACTCCGACGGCCGGACCTTCGACGTCGTCGCCGCCGGAACGGCCTGGCACTGGATCGACCCGATCGCCGGCGTCACCCAGGCCGCGCGGGTCCTGCGCCCGGGTGGCCGGCTGGCGGCCTTCTGGCACGTCTACCAGCTGCCAGCCGAGGTGTTCGAGTCCTTCACCTCCGCCTTCCGGCAGGCCATGCCCGGCTCACCGGTCAACGGCCAGGCGCCCGGCCAGTCCCTCGACGCCTACCAGCCGCTGCTCACCAAGGCCGCGAACGGCATCCGCGAGGCCGGCGGCTTCGCGGAGCCCGAGCAGTGGCGGCACGACTGGGAGCGGACCTACACCCGGGACGAGTGGCTCGACCAGCTCCCCACCTCGGGCACCCTCACCCGGCTCCCGCGCGAGGAACTGGAGCCGATCCTGGATGCCGTCGGCGCCGCCATCGACGCCATCGGCGGCCGCTTCACCCTGCCGTACGCCACGATGACCGTCACCGCGACCCGTTTCCCCTGAGCGATCTCCCTTGTCGCGGTCCGACGTTTGCTTTTTCTCCTGGATTGCAGACGGCGACGGCCTTTACGTTGTAGATTTCTGCGGTAACGCGCCGGCGACCCCGATCAGCCGCCGCGCCTCCAGCACCAGCCTGGAGGACCCCTTGCGGGCCGCGACCGCCGCCACCTCCGGCAGCTCCGCCCGGGCCCCCGCGATCCGGGCGGCCCGTGCCCCCGCCGCCAGCAGGTCCGCCGCCCCGGCTCGCGGGCGCTCCCCCTCCTTCGGCAGCAGGCCGGGCAGCACGTGGGTGATCACCGCCCACACCGCCTCGTGCGCCCCGGCCTGGGTGGCGTCGTCGAGGACCGACACCACCCGGTTGAGGCGGATGAACTCCTGTGTGACCAGGTCCGTCACCGCCTTCCCCAGCTCCCGCGCCGGCACCTCGCCGCGCGCGGCCAGGGTGAGGAAGGCGTCGGTGGCGGCGACTCGTTCGCCGGTCTTCTCGTGGCTCATGCCGCAGGCCAGGGCGTAAGCCGTCGCGAGGCCGAGCGGGCCGTCGCCGTGCGCGAGGACGGCGAGCGCCCGGGTCTGGCCGTCGCTGGACTCCATGGACGACGGCAGGTAGCCGGTCAGGTGTGCCGCGGCGAGCTCCCGGTGGGCGGGCAGGGCGAGCGGCCACCAGGTGAGGGTGTAGCTGTGGCCCGACCGCATCTCGAACACGGCGCGGATCTCCTCGGGCAGCCCGTCGGGGGTCTCGGGCTCCGCCTGGAGCAGGTGCCAGCCCGTCTGGTGGTAGCGGCCCCATCGCCGTACGGACACGCTCACCGGCGGATCGGCCAGCCCGCCGCCCCGCATCCACGCCGCGCACTCGCGGCCCGCCGCCGATGTCAGGCGGCCCGCCCGCTCCACCTCCGGCTCCGTGAACGTGCGCGGCAGCCGGAGCAGGGCCTGGGCCAGGTCGGCCGGCAGGGCGCGCACGCCCTCGGCCTCCAGCACCTCCAGCCGGTCGAGCAGGGTGGCCGGGTCGAGGTGGCCGGTGCCCGAAGTGGGCGTGGCCAGCAGGACCGGGTAGCCGGTGCCCTCCTCGAACAGCGTCACCAGCTCCATCGCGCGGCGCAGGTAGAGGCGCTCGAGCGGGCCGGGGGACGCCGGACGCCGCCGCATCCCCGACGCGGCCAGGGTCAGGCTCCTGCTGTGTTCGGGGGCGGCGAAGGCGAGAAAGGTGCGGTTGACGGCCGCGATCAGGTTTTCGTGGATCTCGCTGCCGTAGTGGCCGTACGCGACCGGGTGCAGCGGATGCCACCAGGGTCGCAGCGCCTCGCGCAGCTCGTCCGGCGCGCGGTGCGACCACTGGGCCAGGCCCGCCAGCAGGCGTTCGAAGGTGTGGACGCCCTGGGCCCAGCGCAGGGCGGTGAGGGTCTGGACGAGTTCGCCGGGTGAGGCGATGGGCGGGGGCATCGACGGCGCGGAGGGGAGGATGAGCGGGAGCGCGGCGGGCGCCTGGGCCGCGGCGATGCCGCCCCCGAACGCCGCCGAGACCCGTTCGCGCAGCTCGTCGGGCAGCTCGGCGGCGGCCTCGCGCACCGCTTCGCGCGCCTCCTGCGTCGCCCCCGGCGCGAGCTTGACGGCCAGCCGTACGGCGCGGTCCTGCAGAGCGAGGGTGTCCTGGGCGAAGATCAGCACCAGCGCCTCCAGCACCGTTCCGGTCCGGCCGGCGTCACGCAGCACCGCGTCACCCGCCCACGACATGGCCGCCCGCAGCACCTTCTTCTCCGGCCGGAACGCCAGCGCCCGCATCGCCTCGGCGAACAGCTCCTCCTCCTCCCGCCCCGCCTCCTCCAGCCGCCGCAGCTGGGCGAGCGCCAGGTCGGCCACCGCGACCGGCCCCGCGGGCAGCAGCCGGGCGTAGTCATCGGCCCGCGCGTACGCCTCGTCGATGTCGGGGTCGAGCCGATCGTGCAGGCCCGCCAGCGCCACGAGGGCGCCGGGGCTGTCGCGCAGCACCCGCCCCACGACCGCGTCGAGGACGGCCACGCGGTCCAGCCGGCCGTCGTCGACGAGCCGCACGACCGTCTCGACGACCTGCCACAGGTCGGCCTCCGCCAGCGCGTCGATCTCGAAGATCCGCCCGGCGTAGGCGGCGAACAGCGGATCGTCCGCGACCGGCGCCGAGCACAGCTCGCGCAGCCAGCCGGCCATGAACGCGTCGTCGCCGGGCGGCTCGACACCCGTCTCACGCACCAGCCGCGCCGCCAGCCCCCAGCGCAGCAACTCAGGCACCCGCAGCCGCGCGCACATCCGCCGGGCCAGGTCGGCCCGCCAGGCCACCGGCCGGTCGCCGAGCAGGCCGAGCACCCGCTCGGCGGCCTCCCCCTCGCGCCACCACCGGAACTCGCGCCTGAACAGCCACGACGTCACCGCCGCCGGACCGCCCAGGCACACCACGCCGGCCAGCACGAGCGGCGTCAGCTGCCGGTCCCACGACTCCCATCCCGCGGCGCGGGACTCGCCGGTGACGTAGGCGGGCAACTCGGCCGCGACCGCCTTCCGGCCGGCCGCGTCCAGCTCGGTGACGGTCCTGATCGTGCCCGTCACGTCGCCCGCGCGTACCAGCTTGCGCACGTCCACCCACGCGTCCACGCCTGCACCTCCTGATGGAGGCGCCTCCCGCCTCCGTACTGTACGGGGACGGCCGGACGCGGCGTGATCACGGCCACGCGCCGACCATGATCGGGACACTAGCGAGCGGGGACGACAATTTCGGGGTCGGTCACGACGGGTCTCCGCCCGCCCCTGGCGGGGTCACGGCCGGTCCCTGCCGCGTTCCGACCGCCGGTGACGGCGCGCCGAGCCCAGGGGTCAGTGGTGGCGCCAGTAGCCGCCGAGGGGATCTCGGCCGGCGCGTGCCCGCGGGTGTCGGCGGGCAGGCGGGCCAGGATGCCGGGGAGCGCGGGCAGTCCGCTCTCGTCGGCCGCCATGAGATCCTCTTTCGCGAACGGGCGCCTTTACGTTGTAGATTCACCGGCGGAGGCTGCGGGGGCGCAGGTCGGACCAGTTGCCGGCCACGTACGCGAGACAGGCCGCCCGCGCGTCGGGCCCGAAGCGGACCTCCCAGCCGTCGGGCACGGCCGCGAAGGAGGGCCAGATGGAGTGCTGGTCCTCGTGGTTGACCAGGACCAGGAACTCGCCGTCCGGGTCGTCGAAGGGATTCATGGGCTCCGCTCCTCAGTTAGGCAAGCCTTGCCTAATTTGATCGGAAAGTCCCGATCTGTCAAGGAGGAACCGGACCTTGAGGGGTGCGACACCCGCTGGGGGTGCCGGACGCTGAGGCACGGGGTCTACGTCAAGCCCGGTCCGGCCCCGGGTCCGTTCACGGGCGCCGAGCCCGAGCGGTACGACGGCTGAGCGACGCCGGTGAACTCGGCGGCCAGGCGGTGCCTGCGCCTGGGCAGGGCGTAGGTGGGGTGCCGGGTGGCCCACAGCGCCATCGTCAGGACGCCCGCCTTGAGGTGCGCGCTCACGCGGCCGCCGTTGTGGTGCGGTTTCGCCCGTCCCTCGGCGTCGAACGTCTGCAGGATCCCGTCCCGCCGCCCGAGGCTGACGAGGTTGTACGTGTGAGTCAGTTCGGTGGCCGCGACGGTGCGCCCGGTCAGGCGGCCCACGATCGCCTCGATGGCCTGCCGCCCGGTGTGGCCGGCCGACGCGCAGGACATCGGCAGCGGCCGGCCGTTGTCGCCGATGGCGTGGACGCTGTCACCGATGGCGTACACGTTCGGGTGCGAGACCGACCGCATGGTGCCATCGACGACGATCCGGCCGTTCCCGGTGACCTCCAGCCCGGCGACGGCGGCGATGGGGGTGACGGCGAACCCGGCCGCCCACACGGTCGCGCCGGACGCCAGGGCGGTGCCGTCGGCGCACAGCACTCGCGCCGCCTCGACGGCCGCGACACTGGTGTGCTCCAGAACGGTGACGCCCAGCCGGTCGCAGGCCCGGCGCAGGTGGGCGCGGGCTCCGATGGACAGCCGCGCGCCCAGCTCGCCGCGGGCGATGAGCGTCACCGACAGGCCGGGCCGCGATTCGGCGATCTCGGTGGCGGTCTCGATGCCGGTCGGCCCGTCGCCGACGACCACCACGTTCCCGCCCTCTCCCGGCATGTCCAGCCTGTCCAGGCGTTCGCGCAGGCGGAGCGCCGAGGGCCGGCCGGTGACGTCGAAGGCGTGCCCGGCCACGCCGGGGACGCCGTGGTCGGCGACATGGCTGCCGAGCGCGTAGACAAGCGTGTCGTAGCCGAGCTCGGCGTGGCCGTCGCCGTCAGTGGCGGTCGCAGCGACGGTCCCGGCCAGGGCGTCAGCGTCGGCCACGGCGACGACCTGGCGCCCGGGGTCGACGGCGGTGACGCGGCCCAGGCGCAGCCGGATCCCCGTGCCCGCGAAGACGTCGGCGAGCTCGGGCGCCTCGACCTCCTGCCCGGCCGCGACCTGGGGCAGCCGCATGCGCTGGACGAAGTGCGGCACAGCGTTGACGACGGTGATCTCGGTGTCCTCCGGGGACAGCCGGCGGGCCAGGTTCCCGGCCACGTAGACCCCGGCGTAACCGGCGCCGAGGACGACGATGCGGTGCTTCATGTGCGGCTCCTGTCGGTTCTGCCGCGCTCATCGTGAACGCGACGTCCTGACCATGCGGCGACCGCGAGCCGCGCTCTGTGACAGTGCGGCGATGTGACGCGTGTCACCGAGCACGGGTGTCACACGACGGCGGGCTCCGACGCCTTGTGCACAGAGCAGCGACGGGTGGACAGGCGGGAGCCAGGCATGAACGAGCGCGGCGACGCGACAAAGGGCACGGCAGGCGGCCGGACGGACCCGGCGACCGAGGCGTTCCTCGCCCACCGCAACCTGCTGTTCACCGTCGCCTACGAGATGCTCGGTTCAGCGGCCGACGCCGAGGACGCCTTGCAGGAGACCTGGTTGCGCTGGGTCAAGGTCGACCTCGCGCAGGTGCGGGACCAGCGCGCCTACCTGGTGCGGATCGCCACCCGGCGCGCGCTCGACCGGCTGCGCGCCATCCGGCGCCGCAAGGAGGACTACGTCGGCCCCTGGCTGCCCGAGCCGCTGCTCACCACACCGGACGTGGCCGAGGACGTGGAGCTCGCCGAGAGCGTGTCGATGGCGCTCATGCTCGTACTCGAAACGCTCTCTCCCACGGAACGCGCCGTCTTCGTCCTGCGCGAGGTCTTCGGCATCAGTCACGAGGAGATCGCCGCCGCCGTCGGCAAGAGCTCGGCGGCCGTCCGGCAGATCGCGCACCGCGCCCGCCGGCATGTCGAGTCCCGCCACCCGCGCGAGGTGGTCTCCCCGGGTCAGACCCGGGTGGTGCTGGAGTCGTTCCAGCGCGCGCTGGAGACCAGGGATCTGCAGGGCCTGCTCGACGTGCTCGCCCCGCACGTCGTGCTGCTGAGCGACGGCGGCGGCGTCAAGCAGGCCGCGCCGCAGCCGGTCACCGGCGCCGGCAGGGTGGCCCGCATGATCGTCAGCGGCCTCGGCAAGGCCCGCGTCGCGCTCACCAGCGAAGCCGCCGTGGTCAACGGCAACCCTGCGCTCCTGCTCCGCCTGGACGGCGAGATCGACGGCGTGATCGCCGTCCAGGTCGAGGACGCCCGCATCACCGGCCTCTACTACGTCCGCAACCCGCACAAACTGACCCGCATCGCGTCCGAGACCCCGCTCACCCTGCGCTGAACCCCGGCGACGAGCCGGGGCCGCCACGAACACGAAACGAAGATCCACTACTGGGAGGTCCTTCATGACGAATCTCAAGCTGCCGGTCGAGCGTGGCTGCCCGTTCGCCACGCCCCCCGCCTACGAGCGGCTGCGCGAGCAGGCGCCGATCAGCAAGGTCCGCCTGACCTCCGGTGGTGAGGCGTGGTGGGTGTCCGGGCACGAGGAGGGCCGCGCCGTCCTCGCCGACCCCCGTTTCTCCTCCGACAAGCGCAAGGACGGTTTCCCGCTCTACTCCCTCGATCCGGCGACCCTGCGGCAGCTCCGCGAGCAGCCGCCGTTGCTGCTCGGCATGGACGGCGCGGAGCACGCCGCGGCGCGCCGGCCGGTGATCGGCGAGTTCACCGTACGGCGGCTGGCCGCGCTGCGCCCGCGGATCCAGAGCATCACCGACCGCTTCGTCGACGGCCTGCTCGCCGGCGAGCGACCGGCCGACCTGGTACGGGCGCTGTCCCTGCCGGTGCCCTCCCTGGTGATCTGCGAGCTGCTCGGCGTCCCGTACGCCGACCACGACTTCTTCCAGAGCCGCGCCGCCATGATGGTGAGCAGGACCTCGCTCGAAGACCGGCAGCGCGCGTTCGCCGAACTACGCGCCTACCTGGACGACCTGGTCACCCGCAAGGAGTCGGCGCCCGGCGACGACCTGCTCGGCCGGCAGATCGCCCGGCAGCGGCAGGAGGGCGCCGTCGACCACGGGAGCCTGGTGAGCCTGGCCTTCCTGCTGCTGACCGCCGGGCACGAGACCACGGCGAACATGATCTCGCTCGGTGTGGTCGGGCTGCTCTCCCGTCCGGAACAACTGGCCGTGATCATGGACGACCCGGCCAGGACTCCCATGGCCGTGGAGGAGCTGCTGCGTTACTTCGCCGTCGCCGACGGGGTCACCACCCGGGTGGCCACCGAGGACGTGCGGATCGGCGGGGTGAGCATCAGGGCCGGCGAGGGCGTCGTCGTCTCGACCCTGTCGGCCAACTGGGACCCCGCCGTGTTCACGGAACCGGGCGAACTGGACGTCGAACGCGGGGCCCGCCACCACCTCGCCTTCGGCTTCGGCCCGCACCAGTGCCTCGGCCAGAACCTGGCCAGGATGGAACTGGAGATCGTCTTCGGCACCCTGTTCCGCCGCATCCCCGGCCTGCGGCTCGCCGTCCCGGCCGAGGAGCTGCCGTACAAGGCCGAGGCCGTCGTCTACGGCGTGCACAAGCTCCCGGTCACCTGGTGAGCGCCGTCACTGCTGGCCGGGGCGGCGGGCCGGAGCGGGGGCCGGGCCGGCCGTGCCGTCGGCGAAGCGGGACGGACGGAACGGCGCCAGCAGCGCCGACTCCTGCCCGAGCACCTCCCCCGCGACCTCCTCCATCAGCAGCGGCGCCAGCGTGACCCCGCTGTGCGTGGCCACCGTGTAGACCCGCCGGCCCGCGTCGGCGAAGCCGGCCACGGTGAGCCCGTCGCCGGGCATGGCCCGCCGGCCCACCACAGCCCGCTCGGCCGTGGCGCCCTCCGTGCCGCGCAGGACGCCGGGCAGCAGCGTCAGGATCTCGCTGATCACCTCGCCTGGCACGGGCGCGTCCGGGCGGGCCAGGCCGTCCAGGGGCAGCGACTGCAGCAGCAGCCGCCCGCCGCCGTCGGGGCGCAGGTTGAGCGCGGCGGTGGTGAGGACGCGCGACAGCCGGGCGGGCAGCGCGGCGGTGGTGACGAGGAAGCCGTTGGTGACCGTGCCGGACACGGCCGGGTCCAGCATCGGGACGGTGACCCCGGCCAGCGCGGCGACCCGCTCGGTCCAGCGGCCGGCGCAGGTGACGACCACGTCGCCGGCGAACGTGCGCCCGTCGCCGATCGTCACCTTCGCGCCCGAGGCGGACGCGTCGATCGCGGTCACCTCGGCGCCGCACTCGACCGTGGCGCCGCCGTCGCGGGCCTCGCCGAGCAGGCGGCCCAGCAGGCGCAGCGGGTGGACGTACGCCTCGCCGGGGAAGAACACGTACTCGGTGCCGGACGGAAGGGGCACCAGGTCCGGCTCCAGGGCCAGGGCGCGCCGGGCGGTCACCCGCTCCACCGGGTAGCCCATGGTGATCAGCCGGCCGACCCGGGCTTCGAGCTGTTCCTTGTGCTCGTCGGCGACCGCGCATTCGAGATTGCCGGTGGGGAAGAACCAGTCGCCGGGCAACTGGTGGTGGGCCCAGACGGCGGCGTGGTTGAGGTCGAAGTACTCCTTCGGCGTCTTGTTGTTGGCGTTGACCCACGCGACCGAGGTGGACGACGTGCCGGCCCCCGGGGTCCGCGCCTCCAGCACCGTGACCCGCGCGCCGCGCCGGGTCAGCCCGGCCGCGACCGCGGCTCCGAGCACCCCCGCGCCGATGACGACGACTCGCACGCTCATTCCTTTCCCTTGTGCTCCTCGTCGGCGCCGAAGAGTTTGGCGACGCCGACGAATCGTTCGATGACGACGACCGCGACCAGCGCGAACAGCACCATCAGGGTGCCGATGGCGGTGACGGTGGGGTCGTAGTCGTACTGCATGTAGTTGAAGATGCGCACCGGCAGCGTCTGCAGGTCGGTGGTGACCACGAACAGCGCCACCGTCAGGTCGTCGAAGGAGGTGATGAAGGCGAAGAACGCCCCTCCGATCAGCGCCCCGCGCACGGCCGGCAGGGTGACGTGCCAGAACACCAGGAACGGCGGCGCCCCCAGCCCGGCCGCGGCTTTCTCCGCCGCGCGGTCCAGCCCGGCCAGCCCGGCCAGGACCAGCCGCACCGCGTACGGGACGGTCAGCACCAGGTGGGCCAGCAGCAGCGTGAACGGGCTGGAGGCCAGCCCCACCTGCGCGAACCACTGCAGCAGCCCGATGCCGAGCACGATCGTGGGCACCGCGAACGCGCCGGACAGCACCGTCTCCAGCGCCGCCCGGCCGGGGAAGCGGTAGCGGTGGATGGCCAGCCCGCCGGCCAGCCCCACCACGGCCGAGATCGCCGCCGCGGCCAGCGCCACGCCCGCGCTGAGCGCGAACGACGACAGGAACTCGGGCTTGCCCAGCACTTCGGCGTACCAGCGCAGCGTGATGCCCTGCGGCGGGAAGGTCACGTAGGAGGTCGTGGTCAGCGACGAGGCCACGGTGACCGCGACGGGCGCGATGAGGAACGCCACCACCAGCGCGGCGAACAGACCGCCGAACACCCGGGTCATCCGAACACCGCCTCCCCCTTGCCTCGCCGCAGCAGCCGCGAGTAGCCGAGCAGCAGCCCGGTCGTGACGACCACCAGCACGAAGCCGATCGCGGCCGCGTACGGCCAGTCGAGGGTGGTCGTGGCCTGGGTGTAGACGAAGTACGGCATGAGCTTCACCTTGGGGCCGCCGAGGATGGCCGGGGTGACGAAGCTGGAGGCCGTCAGGCTGAACACGATCATCGCCCCGGCCAGCATGCCGGGCGCCGACAGCGGCAGCGTGATCCGCCAGAAGCAGGTCCAGCCGGGCGCGCCGAGCCCCTTGGCGGCCGGTACGAGCGTCGGGTCGATCCGGTCGAGGCTGCCCATGAGCGGCAGCACCATGTACGCCAGCATCACGTGGACCATGCCGATGAGCACGGCGGTGTCGTTGTAGAGGAGCTGCGGCGGCGTGAGCCCGAACCACTTGATCGCCGAGGCCACGGGTCCGTTGGGCCCGAGCACCACGAGCCATCCGTACGCGCGGATGACCATGCTGATCAGCAGCGGCGACAGCAGGAGCAGCGCCAGCCAGTTACGCACCCTGGGCGAGCGCCCGCGCAGGTAGAGCGCGAACGGGTAGCCGACGAGCAGGCAGCCGAGCGTGGTGAGGCCGGCGACCTTCAGCGTGTTCCCCAGGACGTCCCGGTAGAACGGGTCGCCGAGGAAACGCGCGTAGTTGCCGAGCGTGAACGCCCCGGTCTGCGTCCTGAAGCTGTTGGCCACCAGCGTGAACAGCGGCGCCACGAACAGCAGCGCGAAGATCGCGAGGGCGGGCAGCGCGAGCAGCAGTCCCGTGCGCCGGCTCGGGCGGGCCGCCCCGGCGGTCACCGGGCCGCCAGCGACGCGTCCGACGGCCGCCATGAGCAGGTCACCTCCTCACCCGGCTCGGGCACGCGGGCGTCGAACGGCAGCGCCGCCGTCACCTCTCCGGCCGGGGTGGACACGACGCAGCGGATGCGTGAGCCGAGGAACCGGGTGTCGCGCACGGTCCCGCGCAGCCCCTCCCCCTCGTCGCCGACGCGGATGACCTCCGGCCGCACGTACACGCGCACGGCGGCGCCCTCGGCCGGGGCCCGCCCCACGGGGGTGGCGGTCACCTTCCTGCCCGCGACCACGCAGGTCCCGCCGCCGGCGGCGGTGCCGTCGAGGGCGTTGACCTCGCCGATGAACTGGGCCACGAAGTCCGTGGCCGGGCGCAGGTAGACCTCCTGGGGCCGGTCGAGCTGGTGGATGACGCCGTCGGCCATGACCGCGATCCGGTCGGAGACCGCCAGCGCCTCCTCCTGGTCGTGGGTGACGAGGATGGTGGTGGTGCCGATCCTGCGTTGCAGCGATGAGACCTCGTCGCGCAGGCGTACCCGCAGCTGGGCGTCGAGGTTGGAGAACGGCTCGTCGAGCAGGAGCAGGTCGGGCTGGATGACCAGGGCCCTGGCCAGCGCGGCGCGCTGCTGCTGGCCGCCGGACAGCCGGCGCGGATGCCGTTCGGCCATGCCGTCCAGGCCGACCAGCTCCAGCACCTCGGCGACCTGTTTCCGGCGCCGGGCGGCGGCGACCTTGCGCATGCGCAGGCCGAACGCCACGTTGTCGGCGACCGTCATGTGCGGGAAGAGGGCGTAGGACTGGAAGACCATGCCCATGGAGCGGCGGTGCGGCGCGATCGCGGTGATGTCGCGGCCGTCCACCTCGATCAGGCCGCCGTCGGCGGTCAGGTGACCGGCGATCATGTTCAGGGTGGTCGTCTTTCCGCAGCCGGACGGGCCGAGCAGGGTGAGGAACTCGCCCGGCTCGGTCTCCAGGTCCACGGCCGAGACGACCTCCTTGCCGCCCAGGACCTTGCGCACGCCGTCCAGGCGCAGCCGCCCGCGCGGGGCGTCCGTCCCTGGCGGCGTCTTCGCGCTCGTCAAGGGGGTGCTTGTCACTGTTCGACCTCCTTCGTCCATCGGTCGGTCCAGGCGGCGCGATTCTCGTTGATCACGGCCCAGTCGAGCTTGCGCAGCTCGGCGGCCCGGTCCTGGCCGACCACCTTCGCCGCCAGGGCGGGGTCGAGCTGGACGCCCTTGACGGTGGGGCCGTTGAAGTTGGACTCGGCCATGGTCTTCTGGGCCGCCGGGTCGAGCAGCGTGTTGACGAACTTCTGGGCCAGGTCGGGGTGGGGCGCCTTGTTCACCACGTTCACGGTGGCGATCAGCGGCAGCGCGCCCTCCTCCGGGTAGACGAATTCGACCGGGAAGCCCTTCTTGGCCAGCATCTGCACCCGCGAGTTGCCCCAGACGCTGGCCACGGCCTGGCCTTGGAGGAAGTAGTTGGAGACGTCGGCGGTGGTGTCGAAGGTGACCGCGTTGGCCGCGACCTTCTTGATGCCGGCGAAGCCGGGGCCGACCTCGCGCTCGGATCCGCCGCCGACCTTGGCCGCCATGAGCAGGGCGCCCAGTCCGTACGTCTGCGTGATGGACGGCATCACGAGCTTGCCCTTCAGCCCGGCGTGCGCCAGGTCGGACAGCCGTTTGGGGGCGGGCAGGCCGTTCTTGGCGTAGTAGTCGGTGTTGTAGGCGATGCCGGTGGCGTTCAGGGAGAAGCCGACGCCGACGTCACCGGGCAGGCGGGCCAGGTCGATGACGTTCGCCAGGTTCGTGACGGTCTTGGGGTCGAGCTTGGCCAGCAGGCCCGCCTGCACGGCCTGGTTCTGCACGCCGTCGTCGATGAGGGCGACGTCGATCTGCGGGGCGGCCTGCTGGGCCTTGAGCTTGGCGACGGTGTCGGTGGAGCTGCCGGAGATGTAGGTGACGCGGCAGGAGCAGGACTTCTCGAAGCCGGGGATGACGGACTGCTTGAACGCCTCCTCGTACGAGCCGCCGTATCCGGCGACGATCAGCGTGCCGGGGGCGGCGGACGGGTTGGGCGCGGCGCAGGCGGACAGGGCGAGGGTGGCGAGCATGAGGCCGGCGATCGGCGTCACGGGTTTCATGGCGACCTCCGTAGGGGGCGGTCCGGGGCTAGGTGGCCGATGCCGCGCGCGGTCGCGCCGCTCTCGACCAGGTCGGCGACGATGTCGCCGAAGACGGGGGCGAGCTTGAAGCCGTGCCCGCTGAAGGCGGCGGCGACGACGGTGCGGCCCCGCCGGCCGAGCAGGCCGTGGCCGTCGGGGGTGAAGGCGTCGGCGTACGTGGCCACGCGCACCGGGTCGGGCCGCAGGCCGGGCAGCGTGGCGGCGACCGCCCGCGCGACCTGCCTGACGTACGCGGCGGGGACGCTGCGGGCCAGCGATTCGGGCGAGCCGATCTCCCGCCACGGCACGTGCAGGTTGACCTTGACGCCGGCGCCGTCCACGGAGGGGAAGCAGGAGTAGGCGGGCTCCCCGACGCGGATCGCGATCGGGCACCGGCCGGGGTCGAAGAGGCTCTCGTCACGGCGCGGGAACCAGGTCGAGGTGATCGCCTTGGCCACGATCGGCTCGTGCGGGAGCAGCGTGCGCGCCCACGGGCCGGGGGCCACGACGGCGTGGGTGAAGCGCCGCTCTCCTTCCGCGGTGACGACGGTGACGCCCGCCGCGTCCTCGCGTACCTGCGTGACGGGGGTGTAGCGGGCGATGCGGGCGCCGGCCCGCTCGGCCGCCGCGGCGGCGGCCACCACGGCGGGCTCGGGGCGCAGGTGACCGGCTTCGGGGTCGGCGACCATGACCTCGCCGTCGCGCAGCGGGTGCTCGGGCACGCGGTCGCGGGCATCTTGGCCGGTCAGGACCTCGACGGGCAGGTCGAAGGCGCGGGCGGAATCCAGCACGGCGCGGATCGAGGGGTGCTCGCGCGGGCCGACGGTGACGCCGCCGGCGGGGGTGAGCAGGCGGCGTCCGCTGCGGCGTTCCAGCTCCTCCCACAGGTCGCGGGCCTGGCGCAGCAGCGGCACGTACGCGGACCCCTCCTTGTAGGCGGTGCGGAAGATCCGTGACTCGCCGCCGGCCGCGCCGCGGTCGTGGCCGGGCGCGTAGGCGTCGAATCCGACGGCGGGGATGCCGCGCTCGGACAGCCGCCACAGGGCCATGGAGCCCACGGCGCCGACTCCGACGACGGCGACAGAGATCATGGATCCGCTCCTTCCCGGGCATGGCGGGGGTCGGGGGCATGGCTGAGGACCGTGGCACCGGGAGCCTGGCGGGGAATGCCACGGGCCCGGCGCACGGAAAATGGGCCGATCGGCTGGGGAGGAAAAGGGGGTTCAGCTGTGGTGGTCGGAGGAGCCGCTCAGGTCGGTCTCGACGTAGAAGCGCTCGGAGCCGGCCGGGATGACGATCTCGACCAGCTCGGCGATCTCGCCGCGGCGGGTCCAGGTCTCGCGGGTCCAGAGGAAGACGGGCGCGCCCGCCGGCAGGGCGAACAGCTCCGCCTGGGGCCCGGTGAGGGCGTGCGGCTCCACGTAGAGCCTGGCCCGCACCAGCTCGACCCCGCGATCGCGCAGGTAGGCGTGGGTGGTCAACGGTTCTAACGGCTGGTCGAGCAGGTCGGGGGCCAGCCGGAACGGCAGGACGTGCAGTTCGATGTTGGCCGCGGTGCCGTCGGGCCGCAGCTTGTGCCGTTCCATCTGGACGACCGCCTCATCGGCGGCCACGCCCGGCAGCCGCAGCCGCGCCGCCTGGGCGGGCAGCACCTGCGCGGAGACGACCCGGTGGTCGCCCGGCATCTCCGGGCCCTGGATCAGCAGGCCGGTGTAACGCAGCAGGTTGTGCCGGCCGACGGCCTGGGCCACGAAGCTGCCGCGCTTGCGGAAGCGCACGATGAGCCCGGCGTCGGCGAGGTCGCGCAGGGCCCGTTGCACGGTGATGCGCGAGACCCCGAACTCCTCGCAGAGCTCGACCTCGGTGGGGATCCGGGTGCCCGGCCCCCATTGTCCGTCACGGATGCGTGCCTCAAGCGCCTTGCGGATCCGCACATGGAGCAAGGGGTCACGTTCTGACATGCCAAAATACTCGTTGTAGCTTTTAGTTATGTCAATAGGTGTTTAGCTATAACTTATCGGCGTACGTCGAGGTGAGCGCCGCCCGGTCAGCGCGCCGCGGACGTCTCCCTGACCCACGGCAGCAGCAGCCGCTCGGCCAGCACCAGCGCGTAGAACAGCGCCAGGCTCATGACGCCCAGCAGCGCGATGGCGGCGAACGCGAGCGCCGTGTCCGCGCTGCCGCCCGCCTGGACGATGACGAAGCCGAGCCCCGCGTCGCCCGCGCTGAACTCGCCGATCACCGCGCCGACCGAGGCCAGCGGCATGGCCACCTTCAGCCCGACGAAGATCTGCGGCAGCGCCGCGGGCAGGCGGATCCGCACGAACGTCTGCCCGCGCGGCGTGTCCAGCGACCTGGCCAGCTCCACCAGCTCGGGCGGCGTGGACGTCAGCCCCGAGGCCACCGACAGCACGACGGGGAAGAAGCACACCAGCAGCGCCATGACCACCTTGGGCTGCTGCCCGAAGCCCATCCACACCACCAGCAGCGGCGCCAGCGCCACCTTGGGCACGGCGTTGAAGGCGACCAGCAGCGGCGCGAACATCAGCTCCGCCACCCGCCAGGCCGCGATCAGCAGCCCGATGGCCAGCCCGCAGATGACCGAGAGCGCGAAGCCGAGCACGGTCTCCGTCAGGGTGATCGCGGCCTGTTCCAGCAGGTAGCCGGGCAGGCGCAGGAAGGCGGTGACCACGGCGGCGGGCGAGGGCAGGACGATCTCCGGGATCGCGAACGCGGCGGCCGTCAGCGCCCATCCGCCGATCGCGACCGCCACGCCCAGCGCGGACCAGCCCGCCGCCGTCACCGCGTCCCTGCGCCGCCTGTCCTCCTCCGCCATCACCCGGCCTCCGCCATCACCCGGCCTCCGGCATCGCCGCGTGCGGGCGCCACCCGCCGTCCTCCACGCTCAGCCCTGGGGAACCAGGTCGAACGACACCACCGACTCCGGCGCCACCTCGCCCGTGAAGGCTCCGGCCTCGCGCAGGACTCTGATCGCGCGTTCGACGCGTTCGCGGCTCATCGCCCCCATCGGCGCGCCGCCGTCCGGGCGCACATAAGGGGCGATCAGGGTCAGCTCGGCGGCCGCGGCCTCCGCGTTCTGCGCCGGCTGGTGCGCGAGCAGGATCTGGGCCGCCTCCTTGGGGTTGTCCACCGCGTACGCGAGCCCCTTGAACAGGGCCCCGGTGAACCGCCTGACCAGGTCGGGGTTCTGCGCCGCGAGGGTGGCGGAGGTGCTCAGGGCCGAGCCGTACATGTCGGTGATGACGTCGCCGAACGGCAGGACCTTGACCTCCTTGCCCCGGGCGGCGTTGCGCACGGTGGGCTGGCCGACCACGTACTGGCCGATCGCGTCCACCTTGCCCGAGGCCAGGTTGGCGGCCAGCTGCGCGGGCTGCAGGCTGACCCATTTGACCTTGGTCCTGTCCACTCCGGTGAGCTTGGCGTAGGTGGGGAACATCATGGCGATCACCGACGTGGCCGTGTCGCCGACGGTCTTGCCCTCCAGGTCCTTGGGCTCGCTGATGCCACTGTCGCCGAGCGCCATGAGCGCCGCCAGCGTGCGCTGGTGGACGGCGGCGACCGCGACCGTCCCGGTCGGCTTGCCGGCCCCGGCGGTGAGCAGCATCGCCGTGAAGTCGATGGGTGAGAAGTGGGCCCGGCCGCCGGCGAGCGCGGCCATGTTCTCGCCGCTGCCCGTGCCCGGCTGCACTCTGACCTCGATGCCGGCCTCGCGGAAGTAGCCCTTGTCCATGGCGACGTAGACGTACGCCTCACGGCCGAAGGTGCCGAAACCGGTCACGTAGGTGACCCGGTCGGCCGCGGGCCCGGCGGATGGCGGCACCTCGCCTCCCGAGCCGCAGCCGGCGGGGAGGGAGAGCGTCGCGACGATGGCGGTGATCATGATGGCACGCGGCAGTCGCCTCATGACACCGATCATGACGGCCTGACGGCTCCGGTCAATATCGCGGGGGGATTCCGTCAGGTGAAAGCGGTAATCGTCGTTTACGATCGAGATCGATCCGGCTTGATCGATGCGCGAGATCTGTCCGTGCGCGAGATCTGCCCGGCTCGGGCCGAGGAGGTCGCCAGGTGATCCGGCTGAGCAAGGTGTCCCAGGTGTTCGGCGGGCGCCGGGGTGCGGTGGAGGCGCTGCGCGAGGTCGATCTCGACGTGGCCGCCGGGGAGTTCGTGGCGGTCGTCGGCCGGTCAGGCTGCGGCAAGTCCACGCTGCTGCGGCTGATCGCGGGCCTGCTGACGGCCAGCTCGGGCGAGGTGCTGGTGGACGGCGGCCCGGTGGTCAGGCCACGCCGTGACGTGGCCATCATGTTCCAGCGTCCCGCGCTGCTGCCGTGGCGTTCCGTGCTCGGCAACGTGCTGCTGCCGGTCGAGGTGTTCGGATGGCGCGGCGATGAGCACCGGCGGCGGGCGGGCGAACTGCTGGAGATGGTGGGCCTGGAGGCGTTCCACCGGCGGCTGCCGCACGAGCTGTCGGGCGGGATGCAGCAGCGGGTGGCACTGTGCCGGGCGCTCATCCAGCGGCCGCGCGTGCTGCTGATGGACGAGCCGTTCTCCGCCCTCGACGCGCTGACCAGGGAGGAGCTGTCGATCGAGCTGCAGCAGATCCACATGGAGCACGCGGCCACGGTCGTCCTGGTGACGCACTCGATCGAGGAGGCGGTGCTGCTCGCCGACCGGGTCGTGGTGCTCACGCCGCGTCCGGGGCGCGTCCACACGGTCGTGGAGGTGAACGTGCCCCGGCCGCGCACGCTGGGCCGGGGCGCGCACGCCGAGGAGCTGGCCCGCTGCTCGGCCGAGTTGCACGAGGTGCTCGGCGCCCGGCGGGCCTGACTCCTCGGGAATGCGGTTGCCCGGCGGGCGTTCTTGCCCGAATGATGTGGGTGTGGTGCGGCTGGCATTCGGGGTGGTGACGGGACGCGATCAGCGCGTCTGGGACGCGCGGGGGCGGCCGGTGACGGCGCGCGGCGCGGGGAGCGTTTCTGAGAGCGGCACGAGTGAAGACGCGGAGAGCGACGCCGGGAGCCGCACGGGTCATGGGGCTGTTACCGGCACCGGGAGCGGAGCGGGGGCGCGGGTCCGATCTGAGGGTGCGCCGGTCGTGGTGGGTCCCGCCGGGGCCGATCCGGGGCCTGCGGTCGCCGAGCTCGACCGGCTGCTCGCCGCCGAACCCACGGCGGCCGGGGCGGGGGTGGAGCTGTGCCCGGGGTTCGTCTCGGCCCGGCTGGACGGCGCGCGCGGCGACCGGCGGGACGCGGTGCTGGCGGCCGTGCGGGTGCTGGGGCTGGAGGGCCTGCACCGGCTGGGTGAGCGGGCGGGGGTGCTGGTGGCGCTGTTCGGGACGGAGGCGACCAAGCCGGTGGCCGCCGCCGCGAGCCAGGCCATCGCCGACGGCCGCTGGGCCGCCCTCCAGCTCGCCTCGGCGGCCAGCGGGGTGCTGGGCGCCGAGCAACTCGAACGCATCCTGCGCCTCGGCCTGCCCTCCCCCGCGCCGGAGACGAACGCCCCGGCGCTGCCACCCGCCTCGACCCATGGGGCGGACCGACCAAGGGCTGCCGTGGTGGAGCCGGCTTTGGACGCCGCCGCTTCCACCATGGCCGGTCATCTGGAGCGCGTTCTCACCCCGTTCCCCCGCAGGCGCCGTCTCGATCTGCTGCTCGACCTGTGGGAACGGGTGGCGGCCGAGCAGGAGCGCGCCAGGCGTAAGCGGCGGCTGCGGGCCACGCAGGGCAGGCAGAGCAGGCTGGAGGAGCTGACCGCCCGCTACGAGGCCCACGAGGATGAGCTGCTGATCGCGCACATCACCCAGCGGCTGGGCCACGAGCCGTCGCTGGCGGAGGCGGCCCGCTGGTTCCCCGAGCCGTGGGAGCGGGCGGCACTGATGCGGCGCGTCCTGGCCGACGCTCTGGCCGCCACGGTCCTGGTGCGCACCGCCGTGGCGGTGGCCGATCACGGCGTACGCGAGGGCATCGCCCGGTGCGCGGACCAGCTCGTCGCCGCTGCCGCGCTCATGAAGCCGGACGAGGCGGGGCGGGCGGCCCGCCGGGTGCCCGGGCTCGCCGGCCTGCCCGCCAGGCCCGGCTGCTACGTCAGGGACCTGGCCGCCAAACGGCACGACCCGCGCGAACCGTACGTCAGGCAGCGCCTGGCCAGGGCGACCGAGTACGCGGAGGTCGTCATCGAGGCCGTCACCGACCGCGTCCTTGAGGCCCGCCCACAGGCGGGCGCCTGGGCGGGCGCGGGGATGCGCGAGTGGCGGGCCGTCGCCGGCTACACCCCGCAGCGCGACCCCGCCTCGTGGTCGCAGCCGCACCAGGAGGACTCGCGGGCGTCGCTGAGCGAACGGCTGGCGGCCCGGCCCGGCACGGCGGCGGAAGAGGAGGAGACGGCCGGGGACCTGCTCTGGTACGCCGAGCTCGCCGACGCGCTCGCCCAGCTCAACGGCCACGAACGGGCGGAGGTCGACGCCGGCCCCAACTACCCCTACCTCCACTGGGACCCCTTCCCCCGCCCCGACGAGCAGCTCACGCCGCCGATCGAGTCGATCCCGGCGGCGCAGGCCGGGGCGCCGCAGCTGATCTCGTTCGGCGGCCGGCCGCCCCGGCACTGCCGTACCTGGGAGGAGTTGGGGGCGGGGCTGGTCGCCGAGCTCCGGTTCACGGAGGCGTTCACGCGCGACTTCGCGCTGCCCGAGCCGCTGGCGGCGCGCGACGGCACGATCCTGCCCGGTACGCGGTTGCGGGTGGAGTGCGCGCGCGACGCCCGGATGCTCACGCAGTGGTCGGCGTACATGGGGAACTGCATCGGCTCCCCGCACTACGCCGAGGCGGCGGCGCAGGGCGAGTGTGTGCTGCTGGCGCTGCGCCACGAGAACGGCTCGATCGCCGCGAACATCGAGCTCGTCCAGCACACGCGCGGGTGGCGGATCGACGAGTTCCGGGCCAGGTTCAACGCCGATCCGGAGCTCGCGCTGCGGCAGCGCGTACTGGCCTGGGTGGCCGGCCTGCCGGTGCCGGCGCCCACCACACCCGAGCCGCCCGACCGGCTCCCAGGGCCGCGCCCGGCGTCCCGGCATCGGCCGGCGCGGGCGTCTCTCGAGGTGAGCGGCCCCCTGGCGGCGCTCGTGGCGGACGCCATGACGGCCCCTGACGTCGTGGCGGCCCTGAGCACCCTCGATCGCCTGTACGCCGCCCGCGACGGCACGCCCACGAACACCGCCCCTGGATCTCAAGCGCCCACGGGCACCGCCGATGGGTCCAGGGCACCCGCCGGCACCGGTCCGAGGACCCCGGCGGCCGCGACCGCTGCCGCTGGAACCCCGGCGCCGGCGAATGCCGCCCGCAGATCCCAGGAACCGGCCGGCACCGCACACGGATCCCGGGTACTCACGAGCCTCGCCACCGGACGCCAGACACCCGCCGGCACCACCCCCGGGGCCCAGACGCCGGCAGGGCCGGCGGCGCTGCGGCGGCTGTCGGCCGACCGGATCGAGCGAGCTTGCCGGCACGGCCTTCCCGCGACCGGTCTGGTCGCGCTGTGGCGGGCCACCGGTGTGCGTCCCCTGGAACGCGCCTTGGCCGGCCTCGATCCGCGCCTGCGTGACCAGTACGACCGGCTCCCCCTGCTGCTGGCCTACGCCCCGCTTCCCGGCTCGCTGCGCCGGCTGGCCAGGCACGAGGCGATCGCCCCCGCCCGCTCGATGGAGCTGGTGGCCCGCCGGATCCGCGCCGCGCTCGGCCGCCTGGCGCGGGCAGGGGATCCGGTGCTCGCCGACCATGTGGCCCGCCGTGCCGGCACGGCGCCGCTGTGCGCGCTCGTCGTCGCGGTCACCTCCTGGCCGGACGCCGCGCCGCCGACCGTCGCGGTGACGCGGCCGGGCGAGACGGCCGTGCCGGGCTTTCCCCGTACGGACCTGGACGACCCGGACGGGCCATGGCAGCGGGCGTTCCCCGCGGCCGTCGAACTGGGCGCCGACCTCGCCGTCTTCAACGAACGGATCGCCACGGACGGCCTCCGGGTCCCGTCCGCCTGGCTGGGCCGCGGCGGCTGGCCCGCACTGTGGCAACGCGCCGCACGATGACACCGCCAGCGCGCCTCGCTTCGAGCTGGTCCCAAGGACGCCGCACGCTGCCCCGGCCGGCTCCACCCCATCCAGGCTGGTCCCAGGGGCGCCGCACCCTGTGCCCGCCAGGTCCGCCCGCCCCAGACTGATCCCGAACGACGCCACAGCCTGAGGCCGGCGCTTGCGCCCGATCTAGGCTGATCTCATGGACATCACCTCTGCCGCCGGGCTCTGGGACGCTCACCCGGGCTGGCTGAACACCGCCTCCTACGGCCTGCCTCCCCGCCGGGCCTTCGACGATCTGCAGGTCGTGCTGACCGAGTGGCGGCACGGCACCGACTGGCAGCCGTGGGACGCCTCCGTCGGCCGATCGCGTGAGGCCTTCGCGCGTCTCGTCGGCGCCCCTGCCGCGGATGTGAGCGTCGGGGCGAACGTGTCGCAGATCATGTCGATCGTGGCCACGGCGCTGCCGCCCCGGGCCAAGGTGGTCGTCCCCGAGGTCGAGTTCACCAGCAACCTGTTCCCGTGGGCGGTGGCCGCCGACATCGTGACGGTCCCGGCCGACCGGGTGGCCGACGCGATCACCCGCGACACCGCGGCCGTGGCGTTCAGCGTGGTGCAGTCGGCGAGCGGCTACGTGGCGCCGATGGCCGACATCGTGGCGGCCGCGCGGGCCCATGACGCGCTCGTCATCGCCGACGCCTCGCAGGCGTGCGGCTGGCTGCCGGTGGACGTGGCGGGCGTGGACGCGCTGGTGTGCACGGCGTACAAGTGGCTGATGGCGCCGCGCGGGGCGGCGTTCGCCTATCTGTCGCCGCGACTGCGGGAGCGCATGCGCCCGCTGGCCGCCAACTGGTACGCCGGCGCCGACGACGGCGGCTCCTACTACGGGCCGCCCCTGCGCCTGGCCGGCGACGCGCGGGCGTTCGACCTGTCGCCCGCCTGGTTCAGCTTCGTCGGCGCCGCCCCGGCCATCGAGCTGCTGAACGAGCTGGGCGTCGAGCGGGTGCACGAGCACGACGTGGCCCTGGCCAACCGTTTCCGCGCGGGCCTCGGCCTGGAGCCGTCCGACACGGCCATCGTCTCGGTGGACGCCCCGGGCGAGCGGCTGGAGACGGCGGGGATCAGGGCGGCGGTACGGGCCGGCCGGGTGCGCGCCAGTTTCCACGTCTACACGACCGAGGCCGACGTGGACCGCGCGCTCGACGTCCTGACCTGACCTGCGTTTCGCAGAGAACGCCCACGTCAGAGGCGATATTTCACGAAATTTCGAAGCATTCGGGCGCAGGCCGCCCCCGACGATCCCCGGCAACCCGTCAAGGGGATCCGCGCTTGGCGTGTCCGGAAGCGGAACGTAACCGATGGTCACGTTCCGTAGTCATCGTGAGCGGCAAAAAGAACCCATGGAAATCATCGGCCCCTCCGCCACACAGAAGGGCACGCCAGAATGCGCCAGTCAACCCGTATCGGCACCGTAACCCTCGCCGCCGCCCTAGCGCTGTCCGCGCTCGCGGCTCCGGCGGCCGCGTTCGGCCCCATCTCCGTCGACGGCACCGTCAACGCGCTGAACGACACCAAGGTCTGCGCGCCGGGGCTCAAGGCCGCGGGCGTGGGCGTGGAGATACCCATCGCCTCCCCGCAGACCTCGGCCTGTTCACAGAGCTGACGGTCTGAGGGGGCCTGAGGCGCGCGGCCCGCTCCCCCGGGGCGACGCGCCTCAGGCCCCCCTTTTCACCTGGGACGGCCTCACGGTCACAGGCCGTAGCGGCTCTTGAGGTGGCGCCACCAGTCGCGGAACATCCACGCGTCGAACTCCGTGATCGACGACGCGCTGCCCGCCTTCATCAGGAAGCAGCACACGCCGGTCGGGGTCCAGTCGTAGAAGTCGTCCAGCCCGAACGAGTGGCCGATCTCGTGCAGCAGGATGTGCACGTTGTCGGCGTCGAGGTTGGACAGGTAGTACTCGCTGCCGATCCGCTGCCCCCAATCGCCGCCCGCGCCGCCGCCCGCGCCGCCGCCGAAGCCGGCGGTCAGCCAGAGGGACATGTCGTAGTGGTGCGAGGGGCCGCCCGGGCAGTTCGGATAGTTGCCGCTCTGGTTGAAGAAGCGGCCGCAGCGTTCTGCGCACTGCGGGGCGTTCTCCCGGATGTCGTTGACGTAGACGTCCACGGAGTCGTCGCTCCACTGGAGCCGGGCGCGGTCACGGACGGCCCAGCCGGCCACCTTCACCGGCACGCTGCTGTACGGCCAGCCGTTGTGGCCGGTCATCAGGTCCATCCACTTCTTGATCTGGCCGGCCAGTGTGGCGTGGATCCGGTCACGCTGAGCGGCCGTCACGGTGGCGCCGGTGTCCCACCGTACGCAGTAGTTGAGCGAGCCGCCGTTGGCCATGACCTGGTCCAAGCCGTAGTTCCGGAAGCCGTACGGGTCGGGGTAGGTGCTCTCGACGTGCTGCCAGACCTCGTTCAGCGGGGTGACCAGGCCGGTCGGCGGGCTCCAGCCGGTGCCGCCGCCGGGCGGATCGGCGGCCCACGCCTTGATCTCCAGCAGCCCGGCCGACCCCAGCCCGCTCTGCAGGACGACGCCCAGCCGGGTGGTGCTCAGCGCCGTGGCGAAGGCGACCGTGTTGTAGGCGTCCGCGGCGATCGGGTACGTGCCGGGAATGTCGGCGCAGGCGCTGCCGGTCCAGCGCTGCAGCGTCCACGAGGCCGGGACGCGCACGCCGCCGCCGTCGTCGAGGAAGTACACCTCGGCCGACTTGATCGTCTGCGCGGAGGCCCAGGCGAGCTCGGCCCACTGGCTGCCGGTGTTCGGCCAGGTGCCCCAGCGGCGGTTGACGGTGTCGTTCGAGCTCGGCGGGTCGATGCCGTCGTCGACGGCCGCGACGCTCTCCCAGGGGGAGGTGTACGAGGCCGTCGGCGCCGCGTTCCCGGCCACGTAGGCGTCGGCCAGGGCGGGGCGGGCGGGTGACAGGAACCCACAGATGAGCAGGACGGGCAGGATGGCCAGGCGTCCCGTGCGTGCCTTCACGCCGCTCCTCAGTTTCTGCTAGCGCTGACATCCGTGGGTCCCGGCGACGCACCGCTCACCTGCGGAACTTCGGTGAAACTTTCAGGACGGCGCGCGGGCCGGCACCGGGTCGCCCACGAGGTAGTGCTGCACCACCGGCCCGACGTCGCGTACCAGAGTCTCGACGTCGGCGTCGGCCATCGGGGGGAAGCGCAGCACGTACCGGGTCAGGGCCAGGCCGAGCACCTGGCTGCTGACGAGCCCCGCCCGGTGCGCGGCGTCGTCGGCCCCGGTGGCGGCGGCCACGAACGCGGCGATCTGCGTCTCGAACACCTCGCGCATGCGCTCGGCGGCCATGGGGTTCGTGGTGGCCGAGCGCAGCAGCATGATGAGCAGGTCGTCCGCCAGATCGCCTTCCCACCGGGCCAGGAAGTGCCGGACGAGCAGCTCGCCGAGCCGTTCCCTCGACGGCCGCTCGACCATGCCGAGCCGCAGGTCCACGTCCACGGCGGCGCCGAAGAGCCCGGCCTTGCTGCCGTAGTAGCGCATGACCATGGACGGGTCCACGCCGACCATGGTGGCGACCGCCCGGATCGTCATGGCCTCGTAGCCGCGTTCGATGAGCAGTTTCCTGGCGGCGGCCAGGATGGCGGTCCTGGTCGCCGCCGAGCGTTCGGTGAAGGCCATGACAACAAGTGTAGGCCAACAACTGTTGGGTTTTGCCCGCCGCTCACCACCCCCGCTTGGACATCCACTCGCCGACGACCGCCGCGATGACCTCCGGATGGTCCTCGGGGGTGTGGTGACCGGCCACCTCCTCGCGCCGCACGATCTCCAGCGCGGCGATGTTCTCCGCGCACCAGGCGAGGGTTTCCTCCGTCCACATCGTGCCAGGTCCCGGGCGGAAGCCGATCAGCAGTTTCGGCACCTCCGGACTGGCGGCCAGCCACCCGTCGAACGCCTCCACCCTGGCCACCACGTCGGCCGGCTCGCCACCCAGCGGCATCGAGCGGGCCCACCGCAGCAGCGGCAGCCGGCTCTCCCTGGTCGGGTACGGCCGCAGGTAGGCCGCCCGGTCCTGCTCCGACAGCGTGGGAACGGTGACGGGCAGCCCCTCGCGGAGAAAGGCGTTGTCGTCCAGCATCATGGACTCCCCGACGCCGTCGGTCTTGATCGCCCGGAACAGCTCGCGCCCGCCTTCAGGGAACTCCTCCCAGGTCATCGGCTTGACGATGGCCTCGGTGAAGGCGATCCCGCGGACCCGTCCCGGATGGCGGGCGGCCCAGTCGAAGGCCAGGGCGCCGCCCCAGTCGTGCCCGACGAGCACGACGTCGTCGAGGCCGAGGGCGTCGAACCAGGCGTCCAGGTAGCGGGCGTGGTCGGCGAAGGTGTAGCCGATGGCGGGCTTGCCCGACTCCCCCATGCCGATCAGGTCGGGCGCCAGCCGCCGGCCGCGGCCGGCGGCGGGCATGACGTGCCGCCACAGGTGGGAGGAGGTGGGGTTGCCGTGCAGGAAGACGATCGGGTCGCCGTCGCCGAGCTCCCGGTAGGCGATCGTGGAGTCCAGGATCGGCAGGCTGCGCCTGGCAGGGCCGGTCCCATGTGCGGGGATGCCCGCGGTACTGGTGATGCTCATGGTGCTCCCGGTGTCATCGGTGGTCATGGGCGGAAGGCGGCGGCGTTGCGGACGGCCCAGTCGGCGAAGGAGCGCGGGGCGCGGCCCAGGAGGCGCTCCACGTCGAGGCTGACCCGCTGCTCGGCGGCGAGCGGCGTGCCGAGGATGGCCAGGGTGCCCTCGACGACCGGCTCCGGCATGAACCGCAGCATCTCCGCGCGGGCCTGCTCCGGCGTCTGCTCGACGAAGCTCACCGGCGCGCCGATGGCCTGCCCGATCGCCGCGGCCCTGTCGCGCGGGGTGACGGGCGCGGGCCCGGTCAGCTCGTACGTACGCCCGGCGTGCCCGTCCTGCCGCAGCACCAGGGCCGCGACCTCGGCGATGTCGGCCGGATCGACGACCGGCAGCCCCACCCCGGCGAACGGCGCGGCGGCGGTGCGGTGCGCCCGGATCGGCTCGGCCCAGGCCAGGGCGTTGGAGGCGAAGCCGCCCGGCCGCAGGATCGTCCACTCCAGCCCGGACTCGCGCACCGCCCGCTCGAAGGCGGCCGGATGCTCGTACGCCTGCGGCCTCGTCCCCGCCCCCTGGGAGGAGAGCAGGACGACGCGCCTGATGCCGCCCGCCTTGGCGGCGTCCAGGACGGCGCGCGGGTCGGGGCCGGCGACGAGCAGGAACAGCGCGTCGGCGCCGTCGAAGGCGTCCTTCAGCGTCTCCGGGTCCGCGAGGTCGCCGGCGCTGCGCCGGACGCCCTCGGGGAACGTCGCGGGGCGGCGGGAGAGCGCGGTCACCCGCTCGCCGGCCGCGACGAGCTGCCTGACGAGCTCGCCGCCGACGTTGCCGGTGGCGCCTGTCACTACGATCATGAACTGCTCCTGCGAGTTAGTTAGTTGACTGACTTAGATCGAGACCATAGCGAGTCGCCGGGGCGCTTGTCTATAGTGAGTCAGGTGACTAACTCAACCCGGGCGGGGAAGCGGGAACGGCTCGCGGGCGCCGCCGTGCGTGTGCTGCACGAGCAGGGGGTCGAGAAGACGACCCTGGCCGACATCGCGCGCGCGGCCGACGTCCCCGTGGGCAACGTCTACTACTACTTCAAGACGAAGGACCAGCTCATCGAGGCGGCCATCGAGGCGCACGGCCACCACCTGGAGACGATGCTCGACGAGCTGGGCCGGCTCGCCGAGCCCCGGGACCGGCTCAAGGCCCTGCTGCGGGGCTGGATCGGCGAGCGCGTCCTCACCGCCCAGTACGGCTGCCCGACCGGCACCCTCGCCTCCGAGCTGGACAAACGCGACGACGGCCTGGACCGGGCCATCGCCACCGTGATGGCCCGGCTGCTCGCGTGGGTGGAGGAGCAGTTCGCGGCCATGGGACGCGCGGACGCCAAGGAGCTGGCGGTGGCGCTGTTCGCCGCGTACCAGGGGGCGGCCCTGCTGACCAACACCTTCCGCGACCCGGACCTGCTGGCCACGGAGGGAGCTCGCCTGGAACGCTGGATCGACACCCTGACCTGAGCCCGCCCGCGCCCGGACGGGCGGCGGGCGGAGCGGCAGGACGGGGGCGGCCAGGAGGGTCGGTGCGCGCTGTTCTTCGGTCAGCTCAGGACGGGGAAGTTGGCGCGGATCACGCCGTGCGGGTCGCGGGCCCGCTTGATCGCCCGCAGCCGGTCCAGGTCGGGCCCGGTGAAGGCCGCCGCGGCCCGCTCCCCTGCGGCCAGCATCGTGTACGGCTTGCGCCCGCCGACCCGCTCCCCCAGCTCCTCCGCGTAGCGCCGCTGCCTGGCCCCCACGGCCGCGCTCAGCTCCGGGTTGAGCGCGAGGCCGAAGGTGGACAGCAGATACGGCTCGGCCACGGGACCGCTCGGCCCTCCGTCCGGCCGGGCGGCGGCCAGCGCCCCGCCCAGGTGCCTGAGCTGGATGCCGACCACCGGTTCCGCGGGCGTGTCCAGCAGGATCTCCGCCACCGCGTCGTCCAGGCCGGTCAGCAGCTCGGCGCGGGAGCGCGCGGGCGCCGGGTCGGTGGGCTCGGCGGTGACGGCGCCGAGGTCGGCCACGGCGACCGGCCCACGGCTGTCGGAGAGCGCGTCGCCGATCTTGTCGAGCCGGGCGAGCAGCGCCCTGCCGTCGCCCTCCTCGCCGAGGTAGGTCACGTCCAGGGTGACGAGGGGCGGCGCCTGGGGCAGGCGTACCCGGTTGAACCAGACGCTCAGCTCGTCAGGCGCGTCGAAGGTGATCTCGCGGAAGACCTCGAACACCTCCCTGGCCCGCTCGCCTGACCAGACGACCCGCCCCCCGTACAGGGCGGGCGCGGGGTGCAGGTCGAACTCGACCGCGGTGACGACGGCGAAGTCGCCGCCGCCGCCGCGCAGCGCCCAGAACAGCTCGGGGTCCGACTCGGCGGTCACCCGGGCGCGGGCCCCGACGGCGTCGACGACCTCGAAGGCGCGGACGCTGCTGGAGGCGAACCCGTGCTTGCGGCTGAACCAGCTCAGGCCGCCGCCGAGGGTGTAGCCGGTGACGGTGACCGCCGGGCTGCTGCCCGCCAGCCCGGTCAGGCCGTACGGGCTCGCGGCCTGAAGGACGCCGCCCCACGACACGCCGGCTCCCGCGCGGGCGACCCGCGTGTTGGGGTCGATGTGCAGCTCGTCCAGGTGTCCGGTGCGCAGCAGGATCAGGTCGGCGGCGTTGCCCGAGGCGCCGTGCCCGCTGGGCTGGGTGGTCACGGTCAACCCGGCCAGGCGGGCGTAGCGGATCAGCGTGGCCACGTCCTCGGCGTCGGCCGCCTCGACCACAGCCCGTACGGGCTGCTCGACCGCGCGGTTCCAGGGGCGCCGCGCCTGCTCGAACCCCTCGGCCCCGGCGACCAGCACCTTGCCGCGGATCACGCTGCGTAGCTCGTTGTGGAGGATCATGACGCCTTCCTGTCGTCGCCGGTCCGTCGGCGGTTCGTCGTCGATGGCTTCACTGTCGCGGTCGGCGGTTGGGGTCGGACTGGGGTCGAGTTGGGGTCGAGTTGGGGTGCCGTATGGTGGGGTTGCGGATGTTCTGGGGGAGGTCATGGGGGCGGAACTGGAGTTCCGGCTGTTCGGTCCTCTGGAGGTGACCGCGGGCGGACGAGGTGTGCTGGATCTCGGCACGCGCAAGCAGCGGGCCCTGGTGGCGATGCTGGCGCTGGAGCCCGGCCGGGTCGTCTCGCTGGATCGGCTGATCGGGCAGTTGTGGGCCGAGGAGCCTCCCGCCGGAGCCACCCGGACCTTGCAGGCCTACATCGCGCCGCTGCGCCGGGCCCTGGAGCCGGAGCGCCCGCCGCGGACCCCGCCGCAGCTGCTGCTGACCCGGGAGCCGGGGTACCTGCTCGACATCACGCCGGGCCAGGTCGACCTGTGGCGGTTCACCGCCTGGGCGGAGGAGGGCCGGGCGGCGCTGGCCCGCGGAGCGCACGACCGTGCCGTCGAGGTGCTCGAACAGGCCCTCGGCCTGTGGCGGGGGGAACCCTTGGGAGAGTTCGCCGACCACGATTTCGCCCGTCCTGTCATCGCCCAGCTGGTCGAGACCCGGGTCGCGTCCCTGGAGAACAGCTTCGACGCGCGGCTGGTACGGGGGGAGGCCGCCTCCCTGGTCGCGGGGCTGGAAGCGCTCGTGGAGGACGAGCCGTACCGGGAACGGGCCTGGTCCCTGCTGGTCCTCGCGCTCTACCGGGCCGGCCGGCAGGCCGACGCGCTGGCTGCGCTGCGCCGGGTGCGGACCAGGCTCGACGTGGACCTCGGCCTGACGCCGGGACCTGCGCTGCAGAAGCTGGAGAAGGCGGTGTTCGGCCAGTCGCCGGAGTTGCTGCCTCCGGCGCCCGAGCGGGTTCGCGTCGTCCGGCCCGAGGCGGCGCCCGCCGCCCGGCCGGAGCCGGAGCCGGACGAGGACCAGTTGATCGCGCGATCGGCCCACCTCGCGCTGGTGGAGCGGCGGCTGGCCGAGGCGCGGCGCGGGCAGGGCGGCGCCGTCCTCGTCACGGGCGAGGCGGGGATCGGCAAGACCCGCCTCGTCCAGGCCGCCGCCGACCTGGCCGTCGCGCGCGGCTTCCGCGTCGCCTGGGGGCGCTGCGCGGACGGCACCGCACCGGCCTTCTGGCCGTGGACCCAGATCCTGCGCGAGGCCGGTGACCGCTCCGGCCTGCTGTCGGAGCGGGCGCTCGACCCGCGGCACGATCCCGACCTCGCGCTGTTCGGCCTGTACGAGAAGGTGGTGGACGTCCTGTCGGCGGACGAGGCGCCGCTGGTGGTCGTCCTGGACGACCTGCACTGGGCGGACGTGTCCTCCTTGCGGCTGCTGGACTTCGTGGTGGGGGCGGCGGCCCGGCATCGGCTGCTCCTCCTGCTCACCAGCCGGCCCGAGCCCGGCGACCACGCCGACGCGCTGCGCGCCACGATGGCGGTGCTGACCAGGTCCGGCGACCGACTGACGCTGCTGCCGTTCACGGCTGCCGAAGTGGCGTCCTATCTGCGGGCCAGGCGGGTGCCCGACGAGCCGGGCCGGGTGGCCTCCCTGCTGGGCAGGACCGGCGGCAATCCCTTCTACCTGGGGGAGATCCTGCGCCTGCCTGCGGGCGAGGAGGAAGTGCCGAGCGGCGTGCGGAGCGTCATCGGACACCGCGTGGCCCGGCTGCCCGAGGAGACGCGCACCCTGCTGAAGGCGGCCTCGGTCGCCGGGCGCGACGTCGGCGTCGACCTGCTGGAGTCCGTCACCGGCAGCACGGCCGAGCAGGTGATGGCCGCGCTGGACCCGGCCGTCGCGTCCGGGCTGCTGGTCGAACCGCCCGCCGGGCCCGACTACCGGTTCTCGCACGCTCTGGTCCAGGAGGCGCTGTACGCCGGACTCAGCCGGGTCGAACGCGTCCGCCTGCATCTGCGGGTGGGCGAGGCGCTCGAAGCCGTCCTGCCCGAGGCCGAGTCCGCCGCCCTGGCGCACCATTTCGCGAAGGCCGCACGGCTGGGCGGCGCGGACAAGGCCGTGCGGTACGCCGCCCGCGCGGCCCGGCACGCGGCGGGTCAGCTCGCCCACGCGGAGGCCATCGGGTTCTGGCAGCTGGCCCTGTCCGCGCTGCCGCCCGGCCGGGATGCCGAACGCGCCCGCTTCCTCACCGAGCGCGGCCGTGCCGGCCCCGCC